>NZ_JBSFTY010000014.1:0-115103 GCF_053591515.1 Streptomyces sp. NPDC003011 | reverse complement strand
CAGAACGGCAAGAGCCGTGTAACGGGAGACTGTTACGCACGGATCTGTGAGAGCCGAGGGGTGAGATTCCCCTCGGCTACTCGGCGGGTTTTGCCCCGGGCTCGGCAGCGGTCGTAGTAGGTGCGTGAGGCGGGATCGTGGAGGGCTGCGAACGCGGAGAGGAACATCGCGCGTTTGAGCTGCCGGTTCCCGCCTCTTGGAGCGTGTTCGCCGTGGATCGAGGATCCCGACTGCCTGGTGGCGAGGGCGAGGCCGGCGTAGGAGGCCAGGTGGGCGGCGCTCGGGAACGAGTTGCCGTCGCCGACAGCGGTCAGGAGGACGGCGGCGGTCCTGACGCCGATGCCGGGCATTGAGGTCAGGACCTTGGAAAGAGGGTGGGCCTCCAGCAGGGCTTCGATCTGGGTCTCCAGGGCCCGGCGTTGTTCGTGGACGGCGGCCAGCGACTTGGCCAGCGACGGCACGATCACGTCCAGGGTGTTGGTGCCGGGAACGACGACGGTCTGTTCGTCGAGGGCGTCGAAGAGGTCGTCGACGAGCCGCTGGGCCATGCGCGGGGCCTTCGGTCTGATCACTTCGACGAGCTTGCGGCGACCGGCTTTGCGCAGAGCGGCAGGGGACCCGTAGCGCTCGAGGAGCCAGGTGATGGCGGGGTGGTCCAGGCGAGGGCCCAGGATGCGTTCGAGGCTGGGGTGGAACTGGGTGAGCAGGCCGCGGATGCGGTTGGAGGTGCGGTTGGCCTCGCCGGCAAGGTCCTGGTCGAAGCCGACCAGCATGGTCAGTTCGGCGGCCAGTTCGAGGGAGCGCAGGGTGTGGGGCATGGTGCGTGCTGTGTCCGCGATCACGGCCGCGTCGCGGGCGTCGGTCTTGGCTTCACCCGGGTAAAGGTCGGCGATCCGGCGCATCGCCAGGCCGGGCAGGTAGGCGACCTTGCAGCCGGCGTTGCGGGCGAGGGTCAGCGGGAGGGCGCCGATGGAGGCGGGCTGGTCCACGACCACCAAGACGGTGCCGAACTTCGCCCTGAGCTTGTCGAAGACGGCCCGCAGCTGGGGTTCGCCGTTCGGCAGGGCCTTGTCGAAAACCTTCTTCCCGGCCCGGGTGAGCCCATGGCCGTGGTGGTTGCTCTTGCCGACGTCCAGGCCGAGGAAGACGCCCGTCTCGTCGATGTCGATCACTGTGCCCCCACATGCGTCGCTGCCGTGCCGGCCTCGGGGTCGGGGCCGTTCGCGCGCACCCACGTGACCAACTGCTCCGACGCCGCCGCACCAGCGGCAGCGACCACCGTGAGGGAGAAGCACAGTGACCCTGCCCCGCCAGCGAGGCTTGACCGAGCAGGCCGCCGACACCGCGATCGACACCGCCTGCCGCCTGCTGCGGCTGCCCTCGATCCGCAACGAGTGCAACGAGATCGCCGACCGGGCGGTCAAGGACCAGATGACCTACCGCGGGTTCCTCGCCGAACTGCTGATGACCGAGTGCGACGACCGGGCCCGGTGCCGGTCGGAACGACGGATCAAAGCAGCGGGGTTCCCGCGGGAAAAGTCCCTGCGGGCCTTCGACTTCGACGTCAACCCCAACATCGACGCGGCCACCATCCACACCCTCGCCAGCTGCGAATGGATCAAGAAGAGCCAGCCGCTTTGCCTGATCGGCGACTCCGGCACCGGCAAATCCCACATGCTCATCGCCCTGGGCACCGAAGCCGCCATGAAGGGCTACCGCGTTCGCTACACGCTCGCCACGAAACTGGTCAACGAGCTGGTCGAAGCCGCCGACGAGAAGCAGCTGAACAAGACCATCGCCCGCTACGGACGCGTCGACCTTCTCTGCATCGACGAACTCGGCTACATGGAACTGGACCGCCACGGCGTCGAGCTCCTCTTCCAGGTTTTGACCGAGCGCGAGGAGAAGAACAGCGTCGCCATCGCCTCCAACGAGTCCTTCGGCGGCTGGACCAAGACGTTCACGGATCCTCGCCTCTGCGCGGCCATCGTCGACCGGCTGACCTTCAACGGCGCCATCATCGAGACCGGCACCGACTCCTACCGCCTCGCGAGCACCCGAGCCCGGGCAGAAGAACCGCTTGAGGGTTCTGAGCTGTCTCTTCCATAGTTGCGGACTGCAATCAGGCAGGACGCTACCTACAGGAAGGCACGCACTGATGCGCACTCTTTACGTCGTCACCCATCCGGAGGCGACGCACCATGTCGAGGGAGTCGTCGGCGGATGGCATGACTCGAAGTTGACGCCCGCTGGCGTCCGTGCGGCCGCCTCCATCGCCCAGGCGTTGCGGGCCCAGGTCCCGGACGGCGCCGAGGTGGAGCTGTTCTCCTCGGATCTGCAGCGCACCCTGCGGACGGCCGAGGAGCTGGCCGAACTGTTCGGCGGCGTGAAGCCGATTGTGGATCGCAGGCTGCGGGAGAAGTCCTACGGTGAGGCGGGGGGAAAGGCGCAGGAGTGGCTGGACCGGCGCTTCGTCCCACCGCCGGCTGTCGGGGAGCGAATGGACCACGACGAGGGCGTGGAGGGTTCCGAGACCAAGGCTGCGTGGGCGCAGCGCATCTATGCGGCCATGGACGAGATCCTGCAGAGCCCTTGCGAACACCAGATCATCGTGACGCACGGCGGTTCCCTGACGTTCCTCGTGGCGTCCTGGATCAAGATGCCGATCGAGTCGGCCGACTATGCCAGTTTCCGGGCCTCCTCCGGCAGCATCACCACGCTGCGCGAAGACGATTTCTTCCACAACCGCCAAGTTGTCAGCCTCGGTGACACCCGTCATCTCGACTCCGCCAAAGCTGGCTGACCTCAACCTGGCCCGCCTCGACGGCCCGCCGCCCTCACGGACGGCGGGCCGTCCCACGCACTGACGTCATTTCTCCTGAACATTCCCGAGCCCGTCGACCTGCCTCTGCTGCCCAAAGTGCCGGACAAACGCTGCTGCTAGAAGTGAACGAAGCCACCCGGGCCCGGTGTGGGAGAGACAGTGCAGAGACGGCTACAGGGTGGGCTGGCTTCGGTATGTCGCCCATGCCCGTGCCGCGGCGTGCAGCTTGTGTGTCCACTCGTCGGGGTGGTCGTCGCGGCTGATGGCTTCCCACAGCCGTTGCTGGGCCCGCGCGAACGCATCGATGCGGCGCACCGGTGTGGTGTTCCAACTGGGGTGCACTGCGGCCAGACTTTCGGCGGCTGCTGCGCTGTGTCCCGAGGCGATGAGCCAGATGACCCACAGGGCGGGGTCGATCCACGCTGGTCCGCTGGAGGCCCACGCCCAGTCGACGAGTCGGGCCCGTCCGCCGACGATGAGGACGTTGTCGGGTTTCCAGTCGGTGTGCAGCAAAACGTTGCCCTCGAAGAACCAGGCGTCGTCAGGATGCGTGACGTGGGCGCTCATCCGCTGCGACATGCTCTTCAACTCAAGGTCAGGCGGTGGCGTGGCGGAGGCGAGGTGCCACATTGCCTGGAGAACGAGTTCCAGGTCAGGTGAGTTCGGAGAGTAGTCGGCGTGTCGGCCGTCGAGGTCCTCAAAGACGAGCAGGTCCCATCCGCGCTCCCTGATATGCCAGCGCAGGGCGGGCGCAAGCCCGCGCGTGCGGGGATTGATGTCGGCCTCGCGCTGTTGGGTCCAGACCCGCGGATGGTCCTGGCTCAGGCCCTTGACGAAGACCGCGCCGTCATCGACGTGCAGGCGAGCGACGATCTCACTGTTGTAGCCGGCCGACACCATCTCAACGTCATGCACGGGCCCGGTGACGTTCTGGATCACTTCCAGTGCGTCGGGGGGCAATTCGGTCAGGCGGTGTGTTGCCACGGTTGTGCTCCAGAAGAAGAGGATCTGGGGGCGGTCCTGCGGGGTGGGGGCGCACGCACCCACCCCGCAGCTGCGGATCAGTTGTACGGGGTGTCGCTGCCGCAGCCCGGCAGAGGCCCGGCCGTCAGGATGTTGACGTCCTCGACGAGTACGACGGCCTCGGGGTCTTCCTTGCCGGTGGTCCGGCTGGGCCCGATCTCGACCATGACAGCGGTCATGACGTCACCTGCTTCCATGTTGGCAGTATCTTTTCAGTGGTGCCTTCGCTTCCTGGAGAATCTTGGCCATCGGCCTGCACATCCGGTACGAGCCGGATAGCTGGCAGCCGGTGCATCCTCCGGCGCGAAGCATGAGGGACTCGGCGATATCGCCGAGTCGGCCAGCTCTTCCACGCCTTCCGCGACCAGGTCGATGTTCGGCTCGCGGCCCACCTTGCAGATGGAAGCCCGTCCGAACGGGTCGGCGTGGAAGAACGTGTGGCCGGCGGGGCAGCCGGGGAACGGCGCCCGCTGGGTGAGGTGCTCGGGTGCCTGCGAGGGCAGCGTCTCGTCTGTCCCGTGGATCGTCGGGGAGATGTTCGCGTACTCCCGGCAGGGGAGGCCCGGTTTGTTCGCCCACAGGCGCATGGCCTCCTGCTCGTGCGCGTTGCGGCGCAATGCCACGAGGAAGGGTGCGGCCACGGCCGGTCGGTAGGGGAGGGCAAAAGACGTGAGCGAGCCGAAGACGAGGGCGACGATGGTGTGGCCGACTGTCCGGGGGACCGTATCCAGCAGTCATGCTGATTTCAGTGATCTGAAACGGGCGTGCCAGGTGGCAGGGTTGTTGGTCTCTGTGGTGGTAGGTATGAGATCCGGGTTTGTCCAGATGGTGTTGAAGACGTCGAGGCCGTGGTCGGTGATGATGCCGCCGATGATGTCCGCGGCTTTTTCCTCGTACAAGGCGTGCTTGTCCGATGACTTGTATGTGTCCTGGAGGGCCTGGAAGCGCGCACTGGCGTGAGGGCTCACGCCAGTGGCAGACACCGAGGTGCCGGAGATCTTGCGGGTGACCTCCCGGTCTGACCAGTAGGCGTGACCTTCTAGCAGGAAGGAGTGATCGAGGTGGGCGGAGCCGCGCAGGTGAGGGAACAGGGTGTCCTGGGCTGCCCAGATCCTGCCCTTCGTTGCCGCGTATTGCGCCAGGTGGGTTGCCTCATGTGCGATGACCTTGTAGTGGAAGTCGTCCCAGCTGATGCGGCCGGCTTCCCACAGCGACTGCGGCATGAAGCAGATTTCCGGTTTACCAGGAGTGAACTCGACGGCCTGGCCTGCGACCAGAGGCCAGATCCGCCGTCGCGTCTTGCGGCCGGCTTTAAGGCTGACCATGACCTGGCGCAGGTCCGCCGTCGGGACGGACAGCTCGCGGTCCTCGGCTGCCAGCTGCCGTCGCAGCCTGCGGCTGTGTGCGTTGATCCAGGCGCGGGGGCGCATCAGCCGGATGACCACGGGGTCGGGCAGGGGCAGCCCCGTGACGCTTTCGACCAGCGGCACCACCTCATCGGCAATGACCTTGAAACGATCAGCGAGCGGATCGAACCGGCGGCCGGCTTCGTTGTGTACGACAACAGTGGACATCTTGCTGCTTTCAGGAGAGATGTTCAGTCGTGTGGCCGTCAGGCGGCGTGGAATCCCCGGCGCGGAGCGATCCAGCTCAACGTCGTATGCAGCGGGTTGCGCCCATGGCGTTGTGGGCACTGTCATGAGTTGGTGCCCGATTCCACGTCCAGGACGACCGGGAGGTGGTCGGAGACCTGCCGTGCGTTGGCCGTGTCGTGGGTGCGGTAGTCGAGGACGTGGAGGCCGTATACGAGGGCGTGGTCCAGGCGCAGGGGAACTGGTTCGTTGCGGTAGTAGTAGCCGACGGTCGCGGCTCGGGGTGTGCCGGTGAGCGTCTCGGGGTCCTGCCAGCCGGCTTCGAGAAGCAGCTGCACGGCCCGGGTGTCCGCGTCGCCGAACGTCCCGTCGTTCTTCACCAGTCGGTAGCGTGATTGCAGGTTGCGCGGCACTTTGTCCCAGTTGATCTCGTCGCAGGGGCTGGGGCAGTTCATGTCGCCCAGGAGCAGCGCCCGGGGAGGGACGCCGGGGAAGTCTCCGGCGTAGTCGGTCAGCCAGCGGGCTTCCCTCAGCCGGGTGTCACCGTCGGTGTGGGTCAGGTGAGTGGCCAGTGCCAGGAAATCGTGGTGGCCGCTTGTCGCTTCACGGGGCCGCAGCCGGGCACGGATCAGTGCGTGGTGGAAGACCCCTTCGCCCAGCCGTAGCCGGCCGATCAGGCGGAGCTTGGACGAGCGGTAGAGCAAGGCGGTGTGGTTGCGGCTGTCCCCGTTGCGGGAGCGGGCCATGCCCACGGGTGCAAGGCCCAGAGTGTGGGCCATGTACAGCAGGCGCCTGTCCTCGTCCTCATCCCAGCGTGTGCACTCCGGCAGGGCGAGGATGTCGGGCTCCAGAGCCGCGAGGATGTCCGCCTGGGCGTGGAGCCGTTTCTCCGAGGAGCCGTCCACACCTCCGCCGAAAAGATTCCAGGTCACGGCGCGTATCCTCATGCCGCCCCTCCAGCAGTGAAGAGGGCGAAGTCGTCGATGTCGTACGCAGCGAGCGGTGCCCGTGGCTTCGTGCCGGAGCTGAAGCGAGCGGCCTGCTGTGTCGGCTCGAACAGCAGGTCCAGCACGGTGTTCGTGGTGCGGTCCATTGGGCTTGTGCCGACGAGGACGGCGGGACGAGGGGGGCTGATGGTTTCCTTCACCGCCGGGGCCGCCCGGCGCAGGATCGGGGAGATCTTTTCGGCCAGGCAGGGATGGCGTTGGGCTTCTTCAAGCGCGGTGAAGCAGGGGTGGGTCACTGATGGTCCTGTCCAGAAGTGATCGGTCTGGTCGGCTTCTTTGGGCCCTTCGCGCCCGGGCCACTGTCTGGCCGGGGAACGAAGGGGGTGTGCGCCTGCCCGTGGCAGAGCTGAGTGACGGGGCAGGTGAACCCGTGTGCGGCAGTGGTCTGCGACGGGTTGCCGCGCACGGGGCAGGTGGGCGTCAGGCCGTGCGGAGTCCCCGGTGCAGGTCGAGGTCGGTCACGGTGGTTCGGTGTACGGCGATCTCGTGCCGGGCGGCGTTGATGTAGTGCTCGACCCCTTGGGGGGTGAGCAGGTCGGGCGCTGGGAGCGGGTGGCGGCGGAAGGCAGTGACCGCCTCTTCCAGCGAGCCCGGCACCTGCGGAGCACCGGCCTCCTCGAAGGCGTTGCCGACGCACGGGTGGGGCGGGTCGAGTTTGTGGTCAAGGCCATGCCGGGCGGCGGCAAGGACCGCCGCGAGCGCGAGATACGGGTTGGCGTCAGCGCCGGGAAGGCGGACCTCCAGGTGGAGATCGTCGCCTTGGCCGACGACCCGGACCGCGCAGGTGCGGTTGTCGCGGCCCCAGGTGAAGTTCAGCGGGGCGAAGGTTCCGGGGACCAACCGCTTGTAGGAGTTGACCGTCGGCGCATACAGCGGTGCCAGGTGCGGTAGGGCGTCGAGGAGTCCGGCGATGACGTGGCGGGCCGCATCGGGCATCCGTCCGTCGGTTTCGGCGAACAGGGGGACGCCGTCGTGGACGAGGGAGAGGTGGATGTGGCAGCCGCTGGCGACGCCGGTCGCGGGCGCGGCCATGAAGGTCGGTACCAGGTGGGAGTGCCCGCCGATGGTCCGCGCCGCGTGCTTGAGCAGCAGATGTGTGTCGGCCGCCGCCATTGGATCACCGTAGGGGAAGGTGATTTCCACCTGGCCGGGCGCGCTCTCCGTCTTGATCGCCTCTACCGGCAGCTCGGCACCGGCCAGAGACTCCTCCAGATCCTGGAGGAAGCGGTCCGTCACCCTCGGGTAGTCCAGGCAGTAGTCCCGGTTGCCGGTGTCCACCGGCTCTATTTCGGCAGAGCCGGTTTCTGATACGTCTGCGTAGTAGTCACGGCACAGCACGAATTCGGTCTCCAGTCCGACTTGGGCGACGATCCCTCGGGAGGCGAGCCGGGCAAGCTGTTGCCCCAGGATCTGCCGGGGAGCCACCGCGACAGGCTGTCCGTCATGGCCGATGGCATCGGCGAAGACCAGCGCGGTGCGCGGCATCCAGGCCAGCTGGTGGACGGCGCCCGGGTCGGGGAGCACGCTCATGTCGCCGTAGCCGGTGTCGAAGGAGGCCAGGGCGAAGCCGTCCAGCGGGCGCATCTCCACATCGGTGGCGAGGACGTACGCGCACATGTCGGCGCCACCGGCCGCGACGCGGTCGAGGAAGTGGCCGGCGCCGAACCTCTTTCCCTTCAGCCGGCCCTGCATGTCGGGCACGGCCAGCAGCACCGTGGACACGGCACCGCGGTCCACCAGCTCTCGCAGGCCCTCAAACCCGGTCACCGCCGGCTGGTCAGGACCAGTGTCCACGGTGGCACGGATGTCGCTCATACGATCTTCTCCGCCATGTCATCGCGCTCGCTCGCGGTGCCGTACTCGGGGATGGTGTAGGTGCGGCGACCTTTGGCCCACCACGAGACCGCGGCCAGCAGCAGCACCGACAGCAGAGCGAGGGGCGCGTAGTTGAAGGTGTCGACGGTGACGGGAGTGACGGCCGGCAGGCAGAACAGCACGGTGACGAAGCCGACCCAGATCACGGCGACCCAGCCGATCGGCCTGCTCCAGCTGCCCAGATGCCACGGACCGCGTTCGAAGCGCCTGCCGGCGCGCAGCCGCAGGTACACCGGGATCGCGTAGGCCGGGGTGATACCGATGACGTTGATCGAGACGATCGCGGTGTAGGCCGTGGTCGAGTGCAGCGACGGCAGCGCGAGGGCGAAGGGGACGGCGACCGCCAGCCAGACGGCCGCGACCGGCGTCTTGGTACGGGCGCTCAGGCGCCGCCAGGTGCTGGAGAACGGCAGGGCGCCGTCGCGGGAGAACGCGAACACCATCCGTGACGCTGAGGCCAGCCCGGCGTTCGCGCAGAACAGCTGCGCCACGATGACCACCAGGAGCAGGGCCTTGGCCGCGTTGGTGCCGAGTGCGTCGAGGAAGATCTGGGCGGGCGGGACGCCCGTCGCACTGCCCACGGTGCCGGCATAGTCCTGGATCGCGAAAAGCATCCCGGCGAGCAGGACGAATCCGACGATCCACGACCAGAAGATGGAACGGACGATGCCACGGGCGGCGCTGACCTGAGCGTGCTTGGTCTCCTCGCTCAGGTGCGCGGAGGCGTCGTAGCCGCTGAAGGTGTACTGGGCCAGCAGCAGCCCGAGCAGGCCCACGTAGAGCGGGTTGCTCCAACCGGTCGAGTTGGTGAACTCGCCGAAGACGAAGCTGGCCGGCTGGTGGTGCGAGGGTATGAGGACGAGCGCCCCCACGATCAGCGTGACTCCGGTGATGTGCCACCACACGCTGATCGTGTTCAGCACGCTGACCAGGCGCACGCCGAACAGGTTGGAGGTGGCCAGCAGCAGCAGGATGAGGGCGAAGATCCCCAGCGTCCTTTCCGGTGTGGGCGTGAAGCCCCACTGGAGATTCAGCCAGGCGCCGGCGAACAGCGCGGTCCCGTAGCAGCCGCCGGCCATTCCGCCGAGCAGGCCGAGCAGGTTGAACCAGCCGGTGACGTAGCCCCACCGGCGGCCGCCGAGCTTGCTGGCCATGAAGTACAGGGCCCCGGAGACCGGGTATGCGCTGGTGACCTCGGCGAGCGCGGCACCGACGCACAGCACCATCAGGCCCACGAAGACCCAGCCCCACATCATCACGGCCGGGCCGCCCGTGGTCAGCCCGAACCCGAAGAGGGTCATGCATCCCGACAGGACCGAGATGATGGAAAAGCTCAGGGCGAAGTTCCCGAACGGGCCCATGCGCCGGGCCAGTTCGGGCTGGTAGCCGAGCTGCCGCAGCCGCCTCTCGTCGTTCAGCGTGCGGGACGTTCTCGGGGAAGACAACGCAGGTACCTCCGGGGACGGAAAAGGGCGGAGTGATCATGGCAGTGCGGGCCCGACGGGGGGCTCAAGCTGTGCAGGAAGGGCGGGCCGCGGCAGATGGTTCGACGGCCGGTCACCAGTGGCGTCCTTCGTGCAACGGCCCGGAGGGCACATCCCGCAGATAGCGGCGCCGGGCACGCGTGAACTCCTCCAGCCACCGCTGCGGCTTATCCGCGACGTACTTCCACGGAACGGGAGTAGCGAAAGGACCGATGGCCTCAAAGACCTCACGGCCTTCGGTGAACCCTCCGGAGTGCAGGGCCTGTCCCAGATGGTTCAGGTCCGGGGGCAGCCAGGAAGCCGGATCAGCGTGGGCGAACCACCAGTGCAGTGCCCGGTGGGTGTAATAGGAGATCGGGTCCCTGGTCCAGTACAAAGACGTCGTGAGTGCGCCTTGGGTCCGCAGCTCTCCGTAGTGCTCGGAGTGCAGATACAGCGGCAGCAGAACCAGCGGCGACCCCTGCGGCGCCCAGGTGACCACCCACCGCACGAAGTCGAACGCATTCTCCCGGTACGCCCCTAGCGCCTGAAGCATGCGGTGCCAGGCCTCACGGTTGTTCGGATCACGCTGCTGCGCCTCGCGCAGCAGTCCCCACGGGCCGCGCGGGAGCAGGTACTCCCAGGCCGGCGCCTGGTGCTCCGGCCGACGCCGCCACAGATCGGGCGTGTCCATCTTCGCCAACGCCAGCAGAGCTACCCACGGCACCGGGTCCGCGGGCCAGCGTCGCGCGGCCTCCCAGCACGCCGCCCGCGCCCCATCCGCCCGTGATGCCCCGCCCGGCTGCCCGGCGTGGTGAGCGTTGAGTGCCCGCTGCACTGACACTCGCGCATGCATCATCTTGGCATTGCAGTTCTGCGGCTGCTCCTGCAGCCACGCCTCGATGGCGTCACCATCAGCTGCTACGGCCGCCAGCACCTGACTCCGTGAGGTCCGTAACGCCCATGAGTCGCAGGTCTCCAGCACATCTCTCATCGAGCGCCACCGGCCGGCTCGCAGGTCATCAAGCACCGCGCGCAGCTCGCCGTCGAACCCAGCCGGGTGGAACTGCGGCTGTTGCTCCTTGCTCACTGTCATAACATCGCCGCCTCGCGGGGCAGTACGGCGCGTACGGTCTTGCCCGGCGCCTCGTGCGGCATGAACCAGCTGACGGTGGCGCCTTGAGCCACAACCTGGGCGAGTCCCCGGCCCCTCTCTCCCCGCGGAGCGGGGGCGGCGTCCGGGAAGGCGGCGTTCGAATCGGTCACGTCCAGGACCAGTTCCTGTGCCTCGCTGACAGCCGCGCGCACAGTGAGCCATCGGCTGTTCCCGGAGACGTGCTCTGCCACACCGTGCCGGACACCGTTGTCGACGAGTCGACTGGCGACCTGCACGGCGCGGTCGACATCCCCCCTCCACCGCAACGCTGTAACCGCCACCCGTATCCAGATGCGCACCATGCGGTGAGCGCTCGGGTCGGGGGGCAGCTGCGTGGCGAGACTGCCCACGTTGGGCGCGTAGGGCGGGCCTTGCACCACTTCAGCCGCAGCCGACGGAGCCGACTCCAGCCTGCTGAGAAGCTGCGGAAGTGCCCGGTAGACCAGATTCGGCTGGGTCTCACCCTGGAGCCGGGCGCGGGTTTCTCTGGCGATGTGATCGACCTGGTACACCGGCACCCCCAGGTCTGCCGCGTGCTCCTTGAGCGTCAGACCGAGGGCCAATGCCCGAACGAAGCCGAAGACGTCAGGCGGGAGCAGGCCAGGATCTGCGGGGTCGGGCCGATCGAGCAAGGCATGCACCCGGGCACGGAACACGAAACCGGCCATACGACGCGAGCGCCCCTTAACGCCCAGTTTGAAAGCAATCTTGTCCCGTATCGGGTTGATCCGCGCGACACCCAGAGCCGCTGCTATGTCTGCGGTGCGCATACCTTGCGCAGACAAGGCAAGAGCCCGGCGTTCCCGCTCAGTCAGGGGCTGCGCAGGGTAGGGCAGGGCAGGCCAAGGAAGGACGTCGCACGCGGGAGAGGCTCTGCGTGTCTCCAAGGGTGCTGCTGTGGCGCTCATCGAAACTTCTCCGGAGATTCAGGGGTGGGGGTAGCGCGCAGTGCCAATGAGAGAATTAAGTCCGCTTAAAGGGAGGCTGGCCGTTCCACGGCTCCGAGTTCGACCAGTAGGTCGAGCAACTCGTTCACGGCCCAGCCCATGCGCCGGACAAGGGCGCGTGCCTGCCCATTGTCGGCTGGCATCTCCTCTGCGCGAGCGGTGCGGGCCCGCTCGATCCGCTTCAAAGCTCGCCTGTCCCACTGCTCGGCTTTCGCGCTGATGGCGATGCTGACCAGCTGCATCAGGTACCTGCGGAGGCGCTGCACGAGTTCGTCCGTCGCATCCTCAGACGGCGCAACCTCATCGAGCGCGTCGGCCACATCGTCCAGCCAGGCGTCGCCGTCGAACGGCTGCCATGCACGTAACTTCTCCAGCACCGTCCCCAGCGCGTCACCGTCCATGGGCGGCTGCCACACCGCCACCACACGGTCGGGGCTGACGGTCGTGCTCACTGACCGGCCTCGACGGCCCGCGCAGCCAGCACCTCGTACAGGCGTTGCGGGTCGGTGAACCGGCCGCTGCCGTCCGGGGGCGCCAGCCAGTACGGGCCGGGAGGCGAGACCTTGTCCAGGCGCGGCACGGCGACGTGGTGGATGTACGGCGGCGTACCGCCGAGGCATTTAACGCCCGCCACTGTCAGGGTGCGAGGCCACTGCTGGTCGGTACCGCGGGGCACGAGGACGTACAGGTACGGCCGGTACGGGTCGCAGAACACCGGACCGGTCAGCCCAAGTTCGTGCAGTCGCCGGCGCATCGCGTCCGGGTCGGTGTCCCGCTGTAGAGTCGAGTCCGAGGCGGGAAACTGCACACGGACTGCGTCCCACGCGACGCCTGCGGTCAGCAGTGCGACGCCATGCGTCGACCAGTCCTGGGCAGCTGTCTCCGGGACCTGGGCGGCCTTGTACAGCCACGCTTCCGCCGCTTGGTGCCGTTCCCGCCCGTCCCCCCGCTGTGCGTGCAGCGGAATCAAGTGGGCCGAGCCCCCGGAACGCATCACCGCACTGCTCCTTTGGCCGTGGTCGGCGCAGGCAGCGCCTCGGACAAGAACGCCTGGTTCTCAGTCAGCCACGCGCTCAAGAATGGGGTGCTGGGAGTGTCGGCGCACGCTCTGAGCGAGGTGGTCACGATGCCCCTGGCCTGGCCGCTGGTGATCAGCAGGCTGGCTTCCGGCCACTTAGGGCGCTGCGCAAGAGGAGTGGAGGTCGTCGTGTGGTCGACGATCTCCCCCACGACGCGCCAGTCACGCGCCTCGGCGTACCGGCGCAGGTAGGACATGACGTCTCGCTGGTTTTGACCGCGCGCGAGGCACGCGTACAGCACGACGATCTCTCTGGTGGGGAAGCCTCCGGCCGCGTCGGCGATAGCGCGGCGTCGGGCTTTCTGACCGGGTGTCCTGGTCGTCATGGGGGTAACCGTGCCGCTACGACAGGTGAAGGTACAGAAAGCAGACGGACGACTTTGGAAACCTGTCAGGGCCCAAGTCGTCCGTCTGGTACCGCTGTTGACGACCCGAAGGTAGAAAGTCGTCCGCTACATACCAGTCAGGCTCACAACGCCGTCTTCGCCGTCGCCGGAAGGAAGTCCTGCACTCCCGTCGGGGTCACACCGATCAGCTCCGACACTCGCCGCAGCTTCGCCGTCGACGCCCTGCCTACCTTCTGCACAATCACACCTGGAAGGGTCTGGTGCCGCGCCCAGTCCGGGGAGGTGCGCAGCGTCTCCTCCAGAGTGTCCAGCGACGCGTCCCACTGCTTGGCATCGGCGTGTGCCATCGCCTTGTCCATCGCGTACCGGTTCCGCGCGGCCTCGGTCAGCGACGACACGTCATGGATGGATTTGATGAGGTCCAACGCCTTGCCGGTCTGACCGAGCGCCACATTGATGCCGACGGCCTGCGTCGTCGCGCTCACGGGCCCGAACAGCGTCCCGTGCGCCCGCACTTCCCGGCCCATACGGGCGCCGGTGGCGTGGCTCTGGCTCAGGAAATCGGCGGCCCGCTCCTTGTCGCCCATCCGGGAGGCGACCACCGCGGCGAAGTTGACGTGCGACCCGTACGCCGTCAGCTCCTCCGGAGCCGCTCGAGAGAATTTCGGCTCGATGTCCGCAGCGGACTTCTCCGCGAGCGCCAGCGCCTCGGGCAGGCGGGCGTCACGGAGGTACACCCATGACCGGCCCGAGCCGACCAGGGCCAGCCGCATGTCGTCGGCCGCCCGCTCGGCGGCGTTCTGCGCGTGCCCGATCGCCGCGTACGCCAGATCACGGGCCCCCATCAGGTTCGCCACGTACCCGGCGAGCCGGAAGGCGTCGGACAGCACGCCGTGCGCCGACGCCTGCTCCCCGTCGGGCTGCTCATGAAGGCGGGCGGCCGCAGCCGTGAGGAACGGCGAGACGATCGCGCCGGCCTCGATGTACCGGCCCTTCCAGTACAGGTCCCAGCATCGGTCTGCGGTCTCTCGAAGTTCGTCCAGGGCCACGGCCTCGGCGTCGGCCGGGAGAATGCCAGCGGCGGTGTCGTGCACGGCCCGCGACAGGTCGCGGATCATCATGCGATCGCCCTGGACGAGCGCCCGGCGTGGCGCCTGCTGGCCGAGGATGACGGACGTGTCGACGCTCAGCGCGTCGGCGATGGCCAGTAAGGTCGGCAGCGACAGCATTTTGTCCTGCTCCGCCTTCTGGATGGTGACGATGGACAGGCCCGTCATTTCGGCAAGATCGGCCTGCCGGATTTCCCTGCCACGAAGGATCTTGATTCGTTCACCGGTGCTGTAGTCGCTCCATTGGGGCATACTCGACTCCGTTCCTAGCGTCCACTTGGAACGGTACTCCCGTCGGTTGGCTGGGAGACTGTGAAAGTCCCTTACGGAAGCCGTAAGGGACTTTCACATAGGGAAGTTGGCTGGGCTCGGTACCCGGCCCAGGCGTTATAGCCCTTCTGCCGTACACGGGTGGCCGCGCCAGAGGCGAGGCCCGCTCGGCGTCGACGAGCCGGACTCAGCGGTCGGAGGCCAGTCCTCTTCGGTGTCCTGGTCGATGCCGGCGTACCGGTCGATGTCGGCGCTCAGTTCGGCCGCGGTGGTGTAGCCGCGCGCCGTCACCGAGTCCTTCTCCCAGACGGCGAGGCCATACCTGCCGTGCTCGTGGTCGTGGTGGTACGCGGCACTGTCAGGGCTTGAGCGCATCCTCGTGCAGCCAGCGGCGTACGGTAGACGCGGAGACGGTCTCGGTGATCCCGCGCACGGTCAGCTCGGCGGCCAGCTCCGGGCACGACCAGCGCGACAGTGGCACGCCGGTCTCGGCGGGTAACTGGTAGGTCGGCGCCTTGGCTTCGGCGAGCTGCACGGGAGTGAAGCGGGTGGGGCGCCCCGAGTGCTTGCGGTCGGCCGGCCGGTAGCCCGCCGTGGGGGAACCGGCCGCGCCAGGCACGAACCGTGTCCAGGTGCAGGCTCGTCTCGTGGGCGATGCGCGCGTTGGAGCGCCCCCGTGCCGCGGTGTAGGACGACCTGCGCACGGACTCGCAGCCTGTGCTCGGTCTTGTGGCCGTAGGCCAACTTCTTCAACCGCGTGCGCTCGGTAGCGGTCGGGAAACCGGGCAGGCGGGGGCAACGGGCATGACAGGCGGGCCGATCGGGAGAAGTGGATCACTCGCCCTGTCGTCTGCTGCACCCGCCTTGGCGAGCAAGGTTCGCTACGCGGCACGGAGGGGTGAGCGGATATCCGCCGGGGTCGGGTCGGCCGGTCTGCGGTGCTCTATTTGTCGATGTGCTACTGGTCAGGACATTGACCGATCGCGTCTGACGCAGCTGCGGGTCTCCGGCGGTGAGGCCGGGACTGTCCGGAAGGTCAGCGCGCGCGGTCGTCGGCCGGCATGAGGGAAGGGGTTTCAGTGGTTCAGGCCAGCAGCATCCGCAGGGCGTCGTGCGATGGGTTGCCCGGCTCGGCGGCATACGTGATCAAGGTCTGATCGGGATCGTCCGTTGCGCGCAGGGTCTCGCAGAACAGGCGGCGTGTGCGAGGTCGGGGATGTGGCCGGAGACGTCGCCGGTGCCAGCAGCTGGGAGGCGGTGGTGGCGGGGTCAGCGGAGCGTGGCGCTGCAGCTGGCATGGTGGGTATGTCAGAGGGGTGGGTCGTGGTGGGTGTTGAGGGTGCGCCAGCGGCGTTCGAAGTGGGGGAACTGTTTGGCGATGTAGGTGGGAGTGATGGTTTTGTTGTATTGGGCGGTGATGCCTTGCTCAGTGCAGGTGTGAGCGATGTGGGTGGGGTCGGGAGTGGCGGTATGGGCGCGGTGTTGAGTCCAGACGTTGTAGATGCGCCAGTTGAGGAAGTGACGGCGTAGGTTGGCGGGGCTGATGGGGTTGCCGCCGCGTCCGAGGAGTCCTTGTTGGGCGAGGTGGGCGGAGAGTTGCTGGTCGCTGGGTTGTTTTCCGTGGTGGGCCTGGTAGTGCATCCAGGCCAGGTAGTAACGGTCGGAGGCGGTGAGGTCGCCTGCCCTGGAGGGAGGCCGGGGCGGCTGATCGGGGGGAGTATCGGCCCGAGGGCCATGTGGTGTGCGTGCGGTATGGACTGGAGCGCTGATGGCAGGCCGTGCTGGCTGGTGCGCTTGTCGGCGCGGTTGATCGGCTCTGTGTCCGGCCGGATCGGTGGCGTCTTCGGTTGGCTCGGCGGCGTTCGGGGTCGGTGATTGGGGGGTTTCCGCGGTGGGCGGCTTCGTGGTTTCCCCGGCCGGGTTGGTGGTGTTGTCGATGAACGGGTCATCGGGCTGTTGCTCGGTTGGTGCGTCGGTCTTCGGCGCGGTGGTGCTGCGGGTGGGCGGTTCGGCTGGGTCCGGCTCGCGTGGGTCAGGGCTTGTGGCGTGGCCGGCTGGCTGGTTGCCGGTGGGCTGACTGCCGCTGTCGTGATGGGTGTTGTGCTCATGCAGGTAGGTGGTGGGAGCAGCGGCAGCGGGGAGCGTGGGATGTTGCTGGTGGTGCCAGGGAGTGCGGGGATGGTGCGGTGGGTTGCCTGTCTGCGGGACGTCACTGGTTGCGGTGGTCTGCCGGGCGGAGGGTGGGGTGCGTTGCTGAGGAACGAAGCGCCGGGGTGGTGCCTGCTTTTCGGGTAGCCGGTGGCTGGTGCTGGGCGGGATGGCGTACGGGTCATTGAGCCGGGGCGCCTGCGGCGTGGCGGCCTGTCCGGCTGAAAAAGGCGCGCCGAGTTCGGGGTTGAGGACCTTGGCGGACCGTTCGGGTGTGTCCTGAGGTGGTTGCTGTGGGGCACGTGACTGTGGGGGTCGTGTGGTGGAAGGTGTCACCGCGCGCTGCTGCGCTGGTGCCCTGAGAGCTTTGTCTGGCTTCGCCTGTTGTGGCTGCGTGGTTTCAAGTGGATTTATCGTGCGTTGTTCGCGTTCTGGTGCTGTTGCCGACCTGGCATGCTCCGGCTGTCTGGGGTAGGGGAGGGGCTGGGGGGTGAGTTGGGTCGCATTGATGTCTGTGGGGGCCAGGTCGGCGGGAATTGTTTGTGCCAGTGGCACCCCGTAGCGGGCCAGGCGCAGAGGCAGAAGGGCTTCAACGGGGGCTTTGCGGCGCCAGGTACGGCCGAAGCGGGCATGTAATCGTGCCTGGTAGGTGAGGCGTTCCTGCTCCAACTTGATGATCTGCTCGTAGGAGCGCAGTTCCCACAGCTTCATGCGGCGCCACAGCAGGAATGTGGGAATGGGGGCCAGTATCCAGCGGGCGGGTCGGATGCCTTCGATGTGGGTGTCGGCGGTGATGTCGGCGATGCGGCCGATCGCGTGCCGGGCTGCCTCGAGTGAGACGACGAACAGGATCGGGATCACCGCGTGCATGCCCACGCCCAGCGGGTCCGGCCAGGCCGCGGCGCCGTTGAAGGCGATCGTCGCCGCCGTCAGCAGCCATGCGGTGTGGCGCAGCAGCGGGAAGGGTATGCGGGTCCAGGTCAGCAGCAGGTCCAGGGCGAGCAGGACGCAGATGCCCGCGTCGAGGCCGATCGGGAAGATGTAACTGAAGGTCCCGAAGCCCTTGTGGCGGGCCAGCTCACGGACGGCCGTGTAGGAGCCGGCGAAGCCGATGGCGGCGATGGTCACGACGCCGGTCACGATCACGCCGATGAGAATGCGGTGGATGCGTGTCAGCTGAGGCAGCGCGGCCCCCGGCATGTCTTCCTCCTTTCGTGCGGGTGCTGGCTGCAGTCCCAGGTCAGCGGTAGCCGGTCGTGCCGGGAGCGGCCAGGCGGGTGTCCGTGTTTCATCTGTCCTGGGCTGATCCGCGGGGCACAGACGCCAGCAGTTCGTTGATGAGCTGCTCGGTTTCCGCTTCCAGTGAGCAGTCCAGTGCCCGGTTGACCTGCTGAACGCGAGTGATGACGGTGTGCAGTCCCTGCCGGTTGCCGGCTGCGGCCTCAATTCTCATCGCGTCCCGGTACAGCAGCTCCGCGGTGTCGTCGACGTCGAGGCCGGTCGCGACGGCCTGGCGTGCTGTGCTGAGGTCCTGGTGCGGACCTCGCGGGGTGCGGTAGGAGGCCACGGTGTGGGCGACGTCGATGATGCGCGTGATCATCTCCTGGCTGTGGGGCTCGGCCCAGGGCAAGGGCTTGCCGCCGAAGGGCCTGCCCCGAACGAGGCTCAGCGCCCGCTCGAGATCTGTCAGGCCAGCCGGGCCCGAGGGCAGTGCACGTTCGACGAGCTGAAGGAATCGGTCCCAGTCGCAACGCACGCCGGGGGAGAGCCGGTAGGGGTCCTCGCCGGACTTGCGGCGCGGTACGTAGGGGTGGCCGGCCCGGTCGTTGCCAAGACAGCGGCGCAGGCCTTGCAGGCGGGCGTTGAGGGTGGCGGGTGTCCATGGGCTGATGGGGTCCATGTCTGAGCAGAGGGTGCCAGCACTGCGTCCGGGCCGGAAGTACAGCAAGGCGGCCAGCTGGGCCATGCGCGGGCCGTGGCCGGTGCTGTCCACGCCCGTCACGTCGACGGGCCCCAGCACCCGGAGCTCCGGCGCGTGCGGGTCTTGAGCCTCGTCTCTGCCGTCAGCCTCCAAGGGTTTCAGGGCCCGCACGCGCCGGAGCTCCCCAGGTTCGGCGACCGGGCCGCATTTCGCATCGACCACAGGCGACGTTCCAGCGGTGGGCAGGAGTCGGAGTGCGGAGGGATCAGTGGTGGCTGCGAGCAGGGCCGGGAAGACCTCACCGCTCACGTCGGCTGGCGGCACCGGCGACGAGCCAGCCCCGGCCCTCCGTCTGGCGGTCTCCTCCAGTGGGGTTTCATCGGGCTGTTGCACGTTGTCGGGTTCGTCCGGGACGTCCTGCCAGGGTCCTTCGGCCGGATGTCCGGGCTGCGCGGATACCTTCAATGCGGCGGTGATCTGGAGGTAGGCGGCGTGTTCCAGGCGCTGCACCGTCATCTCTGTGCCCACGGATTCGAGGCGCTGCGGCTGGCTGAGTGAGGCGTTGAGGATTTCCGCCTCGGGGAAGTGCGGGGCGGCCGTAGCTGCTGGAGCGATCAGAGTGACGGAAACTGTCCCGGACTTGTGGATGAGGTCGGCGATCTCCCACGCCGTGTCCGCGTCGAGCGAGGACGCGCACAGCAGCAGATATGGCTGATGGTCGATGGCGGGCATCTGGTGCGCTTCCAGGAGCCGTTCGCCAAGGTCGCGCAGCGCGTGGGTGGCGTGGCGCATGTGGGCGATCCGTGCCGTGGGCAGCAGCTGTGGCAGGTCTTCGCCGAACCCCAGCGTCACTACTTCGACGCCGCCTGCCCAGGGGCTCATGCTCAGCTCGAGGGCGAGCGAGGTGCACACCTCGGTGATGTGGACCGGGTTGCCGTCCAGCAGCAGGGCGGGCACACGGGTGAGGTCCAGCAGCAGAAGGTCACCCGCCGCTGTGCTGCCGATCGTGACCAGCCCCGGATACGGCGCCGGCACTTGTCGCGCGATGTCCTCGTCCAGGAGGTCGGCGTCGGGGGGAAGGATCCACCAGCCCTCCTGCCCGGAGACCAACGGCGCCTGCGGCTGGAGGGCCAAGTCCTCGGGCAGCACCTGGACGGTGCGGGCGCCGATCCGCGCGGCCCGCAGCGGCGGCACGTCCCCAGCCTCCTCATGAGCCACCTGGTGGGCCAGGGTCCGCAGGGCCACGTCCAGGCGGGCAGCTCCACCGGGCTCGGCGGCCGTCGCCAGCCTCGCCTCCGCCGGAGACGTCTCCGCAGCAATGGCGATCTTCTCCCCGGGCCTGCGGCGGCGGCGCTGCAAGGTACGGCGCAGGGCCAGTGCACCGGTGATGGAGGCCGCCAGTAGCGCGCCGGCGCCGAGCACCGTGCGCAGGTTCAGCGGACCACTGGCCGGAGACGGCGCCGGTGTCTCGGACGCCGAGGCGGCAGGGGAGGAGCTGGCGGAGGCCGACGGTTCAGCCGACGCCGAGGGAGTGCCCTGTTCTCGGCCCGGCTGCTCGGCGGGGCGGCTACCCGGCCCACTGGGAGCTGGTAAATGTGGCGTCGGCGCCGTGGTGTGGCCCGGCGCAGATGCCCCTTCATCCCCGGGGACATCACTCAGCCCTGGCTCGCCCTCGGGAGCCCGGCTGCCCGGGGGAATGCTTTCCCGGCTGCCCGCCTCATCGCCATCCTGTCCTGGTGAGTGCTGACCAGACTGTGTGTTGCCGGGCACGGTGACCTGCTGCCCGGCGTAGATCACATCAGGGTCGGAGATCGGAGGCAGGCCGTCCGGCTGCGCCTTGCCACGGCTGGCCTCGAACAGGCGCGGCCACGCGCCGCCGTCTCCGAGCTCCTCCTCCGCGATCTGCGACAGGGAGTCGCCGGGGTCAACCGTGAGGACATGCGCGGCACCGGCACCGGCAGCGGGAGTGCCCGCAGCGTCCAGCTGGGTATGAAGCCCTCTCGCTGACGCGGTGGGACTGGGCATCTGCAGCTCCCAGCCGGGCTGGAGGAAGCTGTTCGCACGGAAGACCTGGCCGTCGGCCATCAGGCGGCCCTCGTTCAGGGCGGCGATCTCCCGCCACCGCTCGCCGTCGCCCAGTTCCCGCTCGGCGATGCCCCACAGGCTCTCCGTCGGCCGCATCTCGCGCACCGTGTACGAATTCCGGGCCGGTGTGGTCGCAGAGTTTGCCGATGCTTGATCGGATTCGGCCGCCTGCGGCGCCTGGGCTGGGCCGGGGACTCGGACCGTGGTGGTGGCCAGGGCCGCATGGGTGTCGGAGGCCAGAGCTGAACTGGTGGGCAGGAGCGCCAGGATGCTGCCGACGAGCAGCGCCGCAGCGCGCTGTGAGGAGCCAAGTCCGGCCGGTGCCTGCCAGGTCCGGCCCCGGAGCTGTGCGATCAGTTCGCGTACGGCGCAGAACGCGAACTGTGCCCATCCGATCCAGCCGGCACAGGCGAGCAGCAGCAGGAACACGGCCCCTGTGTCCTGCCGGTCCAGCAGGTGCGTGAGGTCGTCGCGGGTGGATGCCCAGATGACCGGGGTGGCCCAGGTCAGCAGCAGCGGCAGCCCGCCAACCGCTGCGGCCAGGACCAGCAGGCTCAGCACGGCCTTGAGGACCTGGCCCAGGGTGCGGCCCGCTGCAGCAGGGGAGTGGGTGGTGGGCATCAGGTTCCTTCATCGGGTGCGGTGACGCCGTGCAGGAGGGTGGCCGTGCCCTGACCGGTCACCGACAGCGAGCCGATCCCGACCACCGACAGAAACGTCGTGCTGTAGGAGCTGGTGACGGTCACGGTGAGGGTTTTGCCGTCGCCGGCCACGCTGACCGTGCCGGTGGCTCCCGCGGAGCGCAGATAGGCGTGGGCTGCGGCCTGTGCGTCCTGCGGATCGGCAATGATCGCGGTACCGCTGATGGCCTGGGCGGGGTCGATGGCCTGCCCGCCCGCCCGGGCTGCCTCACCGGCGATGTAGTCGGCACGCTCGGTGGCACGCATCTTGCTCCCGCCGTCGACGGTGACACCGATGATGCCGATCAGCGCGACCACGCACACCGCGACGAACACGGTGACGCCCCCACGGTCATCCCACCAGGCCCGGCCCAGCCACCGGTGACGGAGGATCATCAATGCTCCCTCATGCGGTACGCGTCAACGACGGAGGTCGCCGTTGAGGTGAGTGTCCGGGCTCCGGGAACGCCGGGTAGCAGAAGATCGGAGAGGTTGACCGTGCAGTTCACGGTCACGGTCACCGTTGCGACCTGGCCCACCGGCACGTTCAGGCCGCCGGTGTCGACGCGGACGCCCTTGGAGGTGCACGCGATGCCCTGATCGTTGAGGGACTCGGCGGCGGCCGAGTGCGCGGCGCCCTGGGCGGCCGCGGCGGTGCGGTGGATGGATGCCTCCCGGGCCGCATCCTCGGCCGCCGCGTCGATCTTCGATGCGGAGGTGACCAGACGTCCCCCGGCGATGGCCAGACACAAAAACATGATCAGCGACGGGACAATGATGGCCGCCTCGATCGCGGCACTGCCCTCATCACTGCGCATGGTGCGGGCTGTCCGGGCAGTGTGGCGCAGGTGGTTCCCTTTCACGGGACCCACCGTTCCGCTGGTCCGGACGCCGACTGTGTGACGCTCAGGCCGGACACGCCCGGAATCAGTGAGACGGCAGTGCCGGAAACCTGCATCCGCACCCGCTGTCCGTCAACGCTGGCAACAACGGTGTAGCCGCGCAGGCTGTCCCCGGCCGTACGGTCCAGCACCTCACGAGCCCTGGCCGTGCCGTCGGCTGGGGACGCCTGGTAGGTGCGTGCCGCGGTGAGACCCTCACGGGCAGCGGTCAGGGCGATCTGCCGGGCGTAGTACCACATGGATGCCTGGATCACGGCGATCGTGGCGAGCAGCACGAACGGGTACACGATCGCCATCTGGATGGACGTGTCGCCCCGGTCGTCGCCCCATCTCCGCCCGCGCCACCAGGCTTTGAGCTGGTCGCCGCCTCTCATCAGATGCCGGACAGGTTGCCGTTGTACTTGGAGATCACCACGGCGATGGTTCCGGCGATCACCAGGGCGCCCGTGACGGCGGCGACCCAGATGATGACGGTGGTGATGCTGATGTCCCCCCGGTCCGGGTGGCGCGCGGCTTCAGCCGTAGCCTGCTGAAGCCGCGTGATCAGCCAGCGAACAGCGCGGTGGGAACGGGTTGCGGTGTACGTCATCAGGGATGCTCCTCTTGCTGGTTCTGGTCAGACGGCGAGCATGCGGATCACCGCGGGGAACGCCAGCAGCAACATGACCAGCACGGCGAGCAGAGCGCCGGGGGCGGTCATCCCCTCGCTGGCGGCGTTCGCCTCGGCCGCCTGCTCGGCCAGCAGTTCGCTGTTCAGGGCGGCGGTGCGGGCCCGCAGGGCCTTGTAGACGGCGGCTCCGTCGGTGGCCGAGCCGCGCATGATGTCGGCGACGTCGTCCAGGACGGGCAGGTCGTAGTGCCCGGCGAGTTCGGTGAGCGCCTGGTAGGGCGCGATTTTTTCCAGCCGGGCCCGGCGCAGAGCTGCCTGCAGATACAGGAAGGGCCAGCCGCGGCCGACCTCGACGGCCTTCTCCAGTGCTTCCGCGGGACCGGCGTCGGCGGCCCGCTTCAGAGCGACCAGGTCCAGGTAGGCGGACAAGGCGTGAGCGAACTCCTCCCGCGCCCGCTTAGCCTGGTCGCGCACCGCGAGATCCGGGGTGATGAACAACAGCACCGCAACGAGCAGGCCGACACCGGCGGGCACGTAGAACGGCAAGGAGATGCCCGCGACGATCCACGGGATCGTGATGAGCACCGGGCACAGCAGGCCGAGCGCGGCCAGTGCGGTCTTCTTCAGCATGAACTGCCCCGGCCCCTGCCCGAGGAGAGCCAGGTTGGTGACGGGAACCCGCACGCCGGGCAGGCGCTCGAGGCGAGCCAGCAGCCACCGGCCCCACCGCTCTTCACGGTCCAGTTCCGGCTCGGGCAGGGTCGAGGCCGTCAGGGCGCTGCGTGCGAGGGCCGGGCCCAGCTCGGGCTGGGGGCGCAGAAGTTCCCGCACCAGCAGGGCGAGGCCGGCGCCGACGGTGCCACCGGTGGCCACGACGGGAAGCAGGTTCACGAGCTGACTCCTTCCGTCTCACAGCCGACGGCCGGAACCCCCGGCGTGTCCGGGTCCTTCGCGGGCGCGGGCAGGCGGACCGCGCTGGCCGGGTCGGTGATCAGGAATCGGGGGACGCGGCGGAAGGAGCCCATCTGCCGCATGAGGGCGAGCACGCCGATGAACCCGGCCATCAGAAGGGCGAGCACCAGCTGGCCCAGCAGCGTGGAGTAGGGCTTGGTGTATGCCGGCACGAAGAACCCGGCCACCACCATACCCACGGTGAGGATGGTCATCCACCGCACTGTCGTGCGGGGCCTGGCCCGGTCGGCCTCGATAGAGCGTTTGCGGGCGACCTCTTCGCGGACCGTGCCCGACAGATCCTCCAGGGCCTGCGCCAGACCCGGGCCGCGGTCGTTGACCGACAGGATGAGAGCGGCCACCACCTTGTCCGCAGTGACGTTGTCCAGTTCGGCGGCGAACTCACGCAGAGCTTCCTGCGGGGGCCAGCCCAACCGCAGCCGGTCGGACAGGTTGATGATCTGCCCAGCGAGATCGTCCGGTGCCCCCTGACGGCTGGTGATCATCGCCTGCTCCAGGCCCATGCCCAGCCGCAGCAGCCCGGCCAGTCGCTGGGTCCACTCGCTGAGCGCCTCCAACTGGCTGATGCGTTCCTGCGCCAACTGTGCCGGTGCGATCAGCCAGGGCACACCGATGACGGCTGATCCCAGCAGTGCGCCGCCCACGAAGTTCCCCGACACCAGCCACACGCCAGCGAAGACCACGACCGCCATCACGGTGAAAGTCCGCCGACGCAGCCGCAGGTCCTCGGCCTGCTCGGAGCGTGAGCGCAGGGCCTGCCACCGCTGCCGCAGCGGGGCCCGGCGGGGCGCCGTCGTGCCGACGAGTCCGGCCACGACGCCGAGCAGCCCGCCGATGACGGCCATACCGGACAGCAGTCCCCACAACAAGGTCATCGGCTGACCTGCACCTTCAGCGGCAGCGGCGCCTGCCAGGCGCCGTAAGACTGTTGCAGCAGGGCAGAGTCGAAGCCGACGCGGCGCAGGTCGTCGATGCAGGCCGGGTCCATCCGGGGTACCGCCCGCAGTTCCCCGAACTCGGTCCCGGGGGAGAAGACCGTGTTGGTGGCGGGACGGCCGTTCTCGCCGATCCCGGTCAACTCCAGGACGTGGGAGACGTAGCGGTGGCGCCGCCCGCCGATCTGCGTCTCGTCCGTCATATCGACGTACACGATGAAGTCCAGGCCGTTGGCGGTCTGCCGGTATGCGAGCTGTTCGGACAGGTTCTCCTGGGCGAGCGCATACAGCTCGGCGATCCGGTCGAAGATGATGTCCGGGCGCCGGGCGTGGATCGTGCACAGGTTGCCGCCCGACCCGTTGGTCAGCGCCTGCATCATCGCGACGACCTCGGGCCCGCGGACCTCGCCGACCACGATCCGCTCCAGCGACATCCGCAAAGCGGGATGCATCAGGTCCAGCAGCGTGACCTCGCCGGCGCCGCGCCCGGTGACGTCCTTCTCCCCGTTGGACTCACGCCCGACCAGGGAGACGACCTGACGGTGGTAGCCGTTGGCGTGGGCGAACAACTCGTCCTCGGTCTGGATGGTGGCAAACCGCGTGTCCGGGTCGAACTCTTTCAGCATCGCCCGCAGCAGCGTCGTCTTCCCTGCTTTCTGCTTCCCCGCGATCATGATGTTCTTCTCCGCACGCACACACGCGCCGAGAAAGTCACGCAGGACACCGTCGATGGTCCCCAGCCGCACGAGTTTGTCCAGATCAGCGTGGGAGACCCGGTGTCGGCGGATGACCGCATAGGTCATCGGCCCTAGCCCGGCAATCGCCTGCAGACGGGAACCGTCCTGTAACGACAAAGCCAGCGTCGGGTTCGCAGTGGAGATGGTGCGCTCACTCTGCCCGGAACCACGGGCCAGCTCCCGCAGCAGTTCCAGCAGTTCCTCTTCGGAATCCGCGATCGGCCCCACCATGCGGCGTTCGCCGTCGCCGTAGTCTAGCCACACTTCGCGTGGGCCCTGGATGATGATGTCTTCGACCCGCTCATCGTCCAGGTGCGGCTGCAGACGGCCGGCCCGGAACAGCAGGTTGTAGACGGCACGCCGGAGCGTTTCGTCTTCCTGCGGTGCCATCGCCTGGGCATCCGACCACAGGGCGACCGCCTCGTTGATCCAGTCCAGACAGCGCTGCTCTTCACTGGCCCGGTCCATGTCCGGCGTCGTCTTGAGCAGTTCCTCACGCTTCTTCGCGACCTGAGCCGCGATGTGCCGGGCTACCTTGTAGTCGACGGTGACCTGTGCAGCCGCGGCGCCCAGTGCCTGCGGACTGGAGGCAGCACCGATGGGCGCGCCGTGTACCTGGTGCACCCGCGCCTGCTGGGGGTGGCCCAAAGGCGCGGGCACGGTGGGATCAGGGTGCAGAGGTCTAGCGTGCACGGGTCACCTCACCGTCCGCGGCCCGCGAGCCCCGCGGTTCGAGACGGGTCCTGCGCATGGCAGTCCGCTGCACCAGCAGGGTCCCGGCCGTCCTGGCAGCCTTCATCAGCGGGGACTTGGCGAAGTGGCGCGGCTGCTCTGCGCCGTCGGACAGCACACGCGCGTCCTTCGGCGCGTACGGCAGCGTCGCCACCACCGGCACCTGCAGAACCCGCTGCACCTCACCCGCCGGATACGGGCCCTCGTTGATCACCAGCACGCTGACGTCACCGACCCGCTCCTCGAGGGCACGTACCCGGCCTTCCGCGGCCTGTAGGCAGCGCAGGGTGTTGCGCACCACCAGGAAGACGGCGTCGGCTTGCTCGGCCAGCACACCGGAGGGGCCGAAGGCGCCCCGGCGGCCGAGATCGATCAGGACGTCGTGTCCGTGCTCGGCCTCGATGCCGCGGAAGATGACCCCCAATGCCTTCCACACCGATCCCAGGCTGGCTGCCTGCGCGTGGTCGGTGATCCCCGGCAACAGCAGCCGGTCACGCGGCGAGTCCTTCGTGCCGTCGTCACCGCTCAGGTCGATCAGCTGACGCCAGAACGCGTCGCCGAGGTCGCCCTTGCGGGCCGCGACGGACAGGTTCCGCAGTCCGTACCGGTCGCCGAGTGTGCCCTGCAGCAGCCCGTGCAGAATCGCCCCGCCGTCCGGGTCACACTCAGCCAGGACCGTGCGCCGGTCTGGCTGAAGCGGCCACGCCAGTAGCAAGGCCAGCGCGCTCGTGGTCACCCCTGGCGCACCACTGCAGCCTGCCAGTGCGATCACAGACATCAGGTGCCGTCCGCAGCAGCGAGGACCAGGCGCAGCGCGCCGGCCGACACCCAGGCGGCGGCAGTGGGGCCGTCCTTCGCGGTGGTGGCGACATCGACGACCACCACCCCGGTGCCGGGCGCGGCACTGGAGGCCTTCACGACCCGCCCGCCGATGGTCTTCGGCGCAGTGCCGGACGACTCGCCGGTGTCCGCCTGGCCCTGGGCCGGGACGTGGACCAGCCGTACCTGCTGGCCTGGCCGCAGCGCGGTAGCCGGTACTTGCTCGGGCTTGAGCCCGATCGGCACCAACTGCTCACCCGCCTTCACCAGGGAGTCCTTCGTCACCTGCGACGGGGCGAGCAAGGAGCCGGGCTTGAGCTCCACGGCGGCCCGCTTGCCCACCACCGAGTCCAGGTCCTCGCCCCGGACCGCCTTGACGGCCGGGTCCAGCGCCATGGACGCCCTGCCCAGGTCGTCTTCGCTGAGGACCTGGCCAACCTGGACCTCGCGGACCATCGTCACCACCTCGGTGCGGTTGCCGACCTGCAACAACATGACAGCAACCCCGGCTCCGCCGGCAGCGATCAGTGCGAGCGACAAGGCGATGACACCCGGACGGCGCCTTCGTGCGGACACCTGTGGGGGCGCGACCGGGCCAGCCACCTGTCCCTGGAGGGCCATGCCGTGCGCGGGGGGCGTACGTTCTTGGGTCTTGCTCAACTCTCTGTCCTTCCGGCGGCGTTATCTGACGACCTGGAGTTCACCGATTCCCACCTGCATCTGCGACTGCCTGGTCTCTGCGAACTGTCCCGCTTCTGCGCCGCCGGCCACCTGCCAGTCGACCGTCCATGTCGACGTGGCCGTCACCGTGTACTTGCCGTGAGGCTGAGGGGCGGAATGACGGGAATAGACGTGTCCGCAGGTCGGAGACTCCTGCTTGCCGTAGGAGGCCACGTACTTCATGCCAGCCCCGTGGCAGGTAACGCTCGCTCCGTCCCCCATCACCCAGACGACTTTGGTGACTTTGGCGGTCGCGGTCACGGTCACGCCGCCTGCGCTGGCACTCGTGGAGTTCGGGCCGAACGTGGTGGGAGTTTGATTCACCCACATCCACATGGGCACGCCCACGATGTAGCGGCCGGCGGGGCGGGGACTGGCGATATCTGGTCCGACGAGCTTCATCTTGCTGACGGCCAGCTGCGCCACCTCGAGGGGATCGACAGCTGGCCCGTCGGCAGCGTCATCGGCGACGAAGTAGGTGTAGACGGGGGTGCCGCCCTCCCCGGTAAGGCAGGAGCGTTCGTAGACCGCTCCGCCGTCTTTGGGGGACTGGTCTTTCCAGTACATGCTCCCTTCGGGAGGCTGCGGGTCCAGCTTCCGGGTGGTGCACACCGGTTTGGTGTCCGTGTTCTTCCCGCTGCCGGCGTCGGCGGGCTCCGCGCCCGATCCCGAGGTGCTCGAGTCGTTGTCCGCTTCGCACACCACCCACTTGCCCGCCCCGCTGCAGCCGCCCCCCAGCGGCGGTCCAGCCCATGCCTGCGCGGGCCAGAGCAGGCACAAGGCGGCCGCCGCTGCCACTCCGGGGCCGCTGTGAGTCAGCAGGCGCGCTGTTGTGGCGTGACGTTCACGATCTTCCACTGCTTACCCCACTTCTCCGCGTCGATCTTGGTCACGTAGCGGATGAGCCGGTTCTCCGGCATCTCGACGGGCTTGCCGGTCTTGCGGTAGATGAACTTCCAGCCGGTGCTGTCCATGCAGTCCGTCAGCTTCGCGGAGGGCACCTGCTTCGCTGCCGTGAGAGCGTCGACTGTGGTCTTGTGCGTGGGGGCACCCGTCGTCACGACGCCTTTGGAGCGCAAATCCTTCAAGTCCGCCTCGGTGCCCGACTTTGCCTCCGCCGCGGCGTACTGGACGAACGCGGTGCCGGCCGTGTCGCCCTTGGCGTAGGCCTTGGCCTGCTCGTCCCAGAAGCGGTGGTATGCGTTCAGGACGGCTGCCTTCTCAGCTGCCTGAGGGTCCGCACCGGCCGAGGACGTGGCAGATGCGGGCGTGTCGCTGGCGGTAGCTGAGGGACTCGTAGGCGAGTTGTCGGCATCCTCACCGCTGCCGCCGCACGCGGTCATCACGAAAGCAGCGCCCAGCAAGAGGGAAGCAGCAGCGGTGTCTCGTACGTGCCCATCGAAGCGAACAGCGTGAAGAAATACCCGATGTGTCATGATTTTCTCTCCTATTGGTGCAGTCAAGCAGATGCCGCCCCGGCGTCTCTGCTCGCTACCGTCCCGTCCGAGCCGCACCGGCGCGACACTGATAGTCGAGAGACTACGAATTCGCGACAACGACGGGTCTGCTAACGGAGGTTGTAGTTCAACACATGGGCGAGATCCGGTCAGTGGCACGCCAAAGCCGGCCGGCCGTCTGCTGCCGGAGCGATCCCTCACCCGCCCGGAAGGCTTCAGCTGGTGCGCTATCCGGAGATATCCGGGACTGCTCCGCGGGTGTGGCCTCAGGACCGAAGTCCTGCTCCCACCCGGGCGCGCGGTGCCATGCGGCCGACGCGATGCAGCGGAGGACCCAGCCGAGGGAACTGGCCTGGGCCGCGAACTGATCGTTGTCGGTGTGCGGGGCACGCTTGCGCTTCTCCTGCCACCGCGTGAAGGCTTCCCGGACTCCCGACGCGATGTTGCGCTCGGCGGCGCAGCCGGTCGCCGCGACCATGTCCAGGCGCGCGCGGATGAACGCTGCGAAGCGGGTGTCGCGCTCGGACTCCCAGGTGTGCTCTGCCAGCTCGGATGCGAATGGCCGCGGCTGTGAAAGGGGTGGGGGCATGGCGTTGCTTCTCCTGGCGGGCTGCTCGGGCAGTGACAGCCGCACACGCGTCATCCACAGGACCCGAGAACCGGGAGGTGCGTCTTCGTACTGCGGAAACATCTCACCCGGTACCTCTCCTCTGGCGTGCTGGCGGACATCTCTGCAAGGGACTTGGTGCTGATCTGGCCGGTCAGGCCGAAGGTCCTTTGGACGCTGCGCACGCCGTCGGTAAAGCGCAGGCCGCCGCACCTGCCGCAGCTACGGGGGCGTCGGGAGCGTTGCGCATGCGGCGGGGATTAGGGCCCGGTAAGGGCCCCGAACCGGAGTCCGGGGACCCTTGTCACGGGATGGCGCGGTGCCAAGGCGGCGCTCCTCTGCGACCGGGGCAGCTCCGGGGTGCCTCAGATGGTCAGACTCCCGGCGACGCTGCCCAGCCCCAGGACTTGTAACCTCCGCAGCACTGGTGCCAGTCCAGGGAGAGGGTGCCGTCGGCGTACCCCTTTGTGGAGTTGACCTTGTACTTAATGGTGCCGGTCTTGTAGGTTCCGTCGTTGTTGGGGTAGTCCTCCGGCGTCTTGTCGAAGTAGTACGTCTTCGCGGCCACGGTCGGGTCGGTCCCTCGGACGGACTTCTTCAGCACCAGCCGGTACTTGGCCCCGTCGAACGTGCTGTCGTTGATCACCGACGGGCCGTTCCATTTGATCGTGGCCTTGGCGTAGGCGTAGGAACCGCTGCGCGCGGCGCAGTTCTGAACGGTGAACGTCCAGTTGTCGGGCCAGGGGCCGGAGTAGTTCGCCGTGTCGATGGTTCGGGACTGCGACTTGCAGTGCCAGCTGAGCGCGGACGCCGGGGAAGCGGAGAGCAGCGTCGTCGTAGCGGCCACGGCCGCCACGGCCGCCACGGCGAGGACGTCTGAAGCGGCGCGGCGGGAGAGACGGTGAGGGTGCGTCATGGAATGGCGCACAGCAACCTCCTGCGATGAGGTGCTGGGGCGTCAGTCCAGGACGGCGTACAGATCCTGCTGTGCGCAGAAGCAGTGCGGCTATCCTGGGGCCAGGCGTGTTGCTGCACGCCTGCTGTGCACCCCAGCGGGTTCGTCGGATTTCGGGCTCTGGGTGTGGCGACTCTTCAGTCGCCGACGGTGGCCGTGTCCTGCGTCAACAGGGCGCGGCCACCTGTGCGTTATGCAGTTGTCTTCGGGCGTGACCCGGGTGGGTCGAGGCCGGGGCCAGCCGTCTCCCGCGTCAACAGAAGGCGGTGGGTCCCTGCCCTCCAGAAGGGCGTGCGCGCTGCTCGCCGACGCATCAGCGCACGTCCCGGAGTGCCCTGAACCGGGCTGTGCCTCGTGAAGGGCGCCTCGCGTCGCCTGCGCCACATCCCCTTCGGTCCCATTCGGCAGGAAAACCGGGTTAGGTGCCTGGTTCGATAGTGACTCAACCATGAGACGTGAGCGAGAATCAACGGCAGGGTGGTGGGCGCAGTGACAGTGCGACTAACGTCAAACGATCACTGACGATCAGGAGGCCTCTTGCTCACACTGGGTGATGCGCCGGTCCGAGGATGCGGCGCCAGCCTGCAAGAGCACGGCGCCGAGCAGCTCATTTGTTAGACACCAGGAGGCACGGTGGCGCGGCGGCCAGTCCAGCAGCGAAGCAGGGAGAAGTACGAGGCGATACTCCTCGCCGCTGCGGAACTGTTTGCTGAGCAGGGATTTTCCACGACCGTGGAACAGATCCTGGAGCGCGCGGGTGGGCTGAGCCGCGGATCGCTCTACCAGTTCTGGCGGGACAAGGAAGACCTCGCGCATACCGTGGTCACCGATGCCTACGTGACGGACGCGATCAGGCCCGGCAAGACCTACCTGCAAGGCGTGGTCGATGCCTCGATTCTTCTGGCTGAACTCACGGTGTACGTGCCTCTGGTCAGGGCGGCCACCCGCCTCGCCACCGAGCAGGGAAAGCCCTTCTTCGGCCACCTCTGGAAACTCTACATTCCGCTCGTTACCGACATCATTGAGGAAGCCCGTGTTCGGGGCGAGCTCCTTCCGGGGGTAGTCCCTCAGGAAGTGTCAGAGCTCTGGGTGGACTCGTGGAATGGCAGGGACGTTCGTCACCGGGAGGACTACCACGAGTTGCCGCAGGCGATCGCTCGGCTGAACAAGCAGGTCGTGCGGGGGATCGCCACGCCGGAGACACTGATGGACCTGGACCTCACCGTCGAGCGTGCCCAGATACTGATCCCCGACTCCCGGCAGGCCGAGGCCTACTACAAAGCCCGCCGACATGCCGAGGCAGGGGCGACGGCCTGAGGCACCAGGGGGGCGCGGCCTATGACCGCAGTCCCTCTGTCTGGCTGCGCTGATGCAGCGCAGCCAGACAGGGATCTTCTCGTAGCCGTTGGAGATGAAGGAGTGCGGCTGCACCAGCCGCGCGGGGTGGACGGCCAGGCGCGAGTCGGGAATCCTCTCCAACCAGCGGGCGACCGCGATGCCCACCTCGCGGCGGGCCAGCAGGTCCCCGGGGCAGAAGTGCGGGCAGTGACCGAACGAGAGATGCTTGCGGCGGGTCTCACGCCGCACATCGAACGCCAGCGGCGCGGTGTGCTGGTCCGGGCTATGCCGACGGCCGCTATGTGAATCACGATTCGCTCACCCTTGCAGGTGGACGAGCAGCGTGCCGGATGGCGTGCATCGTGGTCTCGGTACTCGCGATCACGACCAGCATCAGCTCATCCAGCAGTTCCTCGTCGGTCAGCAGATCCTCCTCGGCACAGGCCGCACGGATCAGATCACTCACCAGGTCGTCGCGCAGTTCTGCGCGCCGGGTGGCCGCCAGCTGCTGGAGCAGAGACAGCACCGTGTCCATGGAGCGCTGCATGTCCTGGGGGCTCGCCGTGGTGCCAAAAAGCCCCGTAACTGCCTCGCCGAACGTCGCCATGAGATCAGCCGGCAGGCCCAGCAAATGCGTGATGACCTGCTGCGGAATGCGCAGCGCGAATGTCGGCACCAGATCGACGATGCCGGCGGGCGTGGCCGCCAGGTCTTCCAGGGCATCGTCGACGATGGTCTCGATCACCGGCTTCATCTCCCTGACCCGGCGCGGTATGAGCGCAGCCTGGACCGGGGCACGCAGCCGCGTGCGCCTCGCCCTTGGCGTCGAGCGAATTGCGGGGCCGGCCCACTGCCGGAGCAGTCCGTCGGCGGCGACCGGGCCTTCACGGAGTCCAGGCCAGTGGTCGGCGTTGCGGCTCACGGTGTCACCCGACGAAATGCGCTGGACCAGGCCGTGGTCGACGACGATGCGGGCCTGCACGCCGCCCGGGCAGTTCGCCCACGGACGCGGCCCCATACTGCTGCAGAATGCGGCCCTCGGCCGCGTTGCTCGGTGAGGGGCACGGGACGCCGAACTCTCGAAGTCGGCGACAGCAAGTAACGGGGCAAGGAGTCGGTTTTCACCACGAGTAAACACCGCCCCAGCCGTGGCATATGTCGGAAGGTATTGCATATGCGTGACCTGACGGCTGCGCAACGTGAGACTTTGACCATCAACCCTGTTCCAAACCGGGTGAGTCACATGGTTTGATTCCCTCCATCGTTCAGGCCGACCACCCGGATGACAACGTCCGCATTTCCGTGCGCAGCATCACTGCGGATGCTGTCGACAGCTCACAGGGGGAGAAGAGTTGGGACGCCCAACCCGCGAATACCAGCGGCTGCTGCGGCGCTACCGCGAGATGCGGACGCGGAAGGAGATCGGGCTCCCTCCCTTATCCCGCCGAAGGGGCGGCCCGCGACCCCAGGGCTTGCGGCAGGTCGACGTTGACCTCAAGCTCAACGGCGGCGCCGGCACCTATCAGAGAGTCGAGTCCGGCACCTTCCGGCCCACCCAGGACCTGTTCCTGGAAATCGCCGATGTACTCAAGCTCAGCTCTCCCCACCTGCGGATCGCCCACCTGGACCTGTACCGCTCCGAACCGGTGCTACCGGTGGAGAAGCCCTCACCGCGATGGAGCCAGGTGCTCGACGGGCAGCACGAGATGGCCTGTGCGCTGACCCCGGACGGCCGCCTGGTCGCCTCGAACCACGCCTTCTCACAGATGTTCGCGCATGGCGGCCCGCCGACAAACCTGTGGCGCTGGGCCCTGTGGTCCGAGGACGCCCAGGACGTCCTCCTCGACTGGGATAAGCGCTGGGTCCCCCACCTTATAACCGAACTCAAGCTGGCTCACTACCGCTACCCCCGCGACAAAACGGTACGGAAGCTCTTCACGGCGCTCATCCGGGATCCCCGCCTGCACCACGTCACCGAGTCACTCGTCGGCCTCGAAGACGAGGCGTTCCCTCTCCGGCATCCGACGCAGGGGCCCGGGACAGCGCGATTCATGGCGGCACACACCCCGGGCGGACTGGGCATCTGGACCGTCCTCTTCGAGACCGACACCTGACACTATCCCGCACTGGCAATGGAGGAGACCGATGAACGTGGTCGTGCCCGACGACCCGGTATTCCTGGCCAAGTTCAACGAGATCGAAAGACCCCTCCTGCACGAGTTATGCGCCTACTACCTGCCCGAACTCCCTGCCGCGCAGGCAGACCTCATAAAGGCGGCCTACGACTGCTGGGACGAGATCCACCGGCGCCTGCCCCCCGTGCTCAAGTGGCAGGCGCTTCCCCCAGACGGCGCGCCACCCGCGCAGGGAGGGTACGAACTCCACGATCCACTGGGCAGGCGGCTGACGTGCCTCTACGTCGTCAAAGTGAGCGTCCGTCAGCTGGACGTGCTCCGCTCCTGCCACGACACACTGACCTGGGCAGAAGAGACCGCCGACGCCACGCTGGCCGACGTTCTCTCAGGCCTTCAGCGTGCCCCAGAAAACCAGGGTAAGCACCTGCTTGACAGCTTCCGCCGGGTCCTGGAGGTGATGGAGCTCAGGGCTGCACCCATCTTGGTGGCCTCCCTCGAACGTGTCACACCCGCCGGGCCGGAGGCTCCGGTCGTAGCCATGACCCTCGACGCCGACCAGTACACCGCCTACCGGGAACTGTGCGACCAGATCGTGTACGCACTGAGCACGGGCGACGACGAATTCACCTACCAGTCACACCGCATGCTCTACGCCTCGTGAACTGGAAAGCAACGCGATGGTTGAGCACTCGAGGTGGAGGCACACCATGGCGCCGGCTGTCTGTGGCCCGAGCGAGGGAACGCTGTCCGCGATTACCTGCAGCCCACTCAGCAGCTGGTACGGGCCGCTCAACAGGCGAACCTCACCGCCGTCAGGGGCCACAAGTGCTCGTCTTATGACGGGCGAGAGCCGAACGGCAGCATCTCCCATTCCGCCTCTGGGCATACGCTGAGGCCAGCGAAACGGGGACTGCATGGATCAGCGCGGAATAGGTGAAGCCGGTACCGACTCCACCCAGTGGCCGGCCCGCGAGGTTGACCAGAGCCGAGTTCTCGCCCAGATGGGTGTCTTCATTGACGATCTTAGCGGTCAGGCCGGTGCTCGTTGAGGAGGGCGTCCTGGGCAGTGTCAGAGCGCAGCTCTGCGCCCGCGTTCCCGTCGAGCAGCAGCCAGGAGAAGACTCGCGCGGCGTTCCAGCGCTGGAGGGCGGAACCCTGCCCGCGCGCTGTGCACGGCAGTCGCCCCACTGGAAGAACGGACAAGTATCAGCAGCGGGAGCAGGGCGAGATGGAGGATTCTGCACACCAGCGGTGCCGATGAGCCCGAGAGCCCCATGGACGACCTGCCCGAGGATCATTCGAACATAGAACCCGTGGTCGTTGGCACGGTGCACCTCGCTGTGCTCGACGGCCTCCAGCTGTATGTGTGCGATGACTCAGAAACCCTATTTGAGTGCGGTACAGATCTTGGGCGTGACGAGTGCCTGGGCCACCGAGACGGCGGCTTTCAGTAGAGCTTGGGCGCACGCGATCGGGCGTGGACCCGTGGGCAAATAGGTATTGGAGGACCTCCTACCGATGCGGTTACTCGAAGGCAGCCATGGCGGCTGAGACCAGCTGGTAGACAACGGTCGTGAGGGTGGACGCGCGGTCCGTCTGCCGTTCGGCCCGGATGCCCACCAATCGACCGGTGGCCGGCGCGCCGATATCGGGTGCGCCTGTGACGCTTGGGTTCAAGGAGCAAAGGGGACCCGGCCAGTCATCGGACCGGCTGGGAGCGAAGGAGCATGCTGGCCCTCGCGAGGTCCTCCGGTGTGTCGACCGCGAGACCGTCGTCTATGACAGGGAGCATCTGTACGCCGTGGCCGTGTTCGACGAAGCGCAGCATCTCCACGCCCTCGGTACGCTCTAATGGCCCTTGCGGGAGGTGCTGGAACAAGCTGAGTGCTGTTCTGGTGAAGCCGTAGAGACCGAGCTGACGCAGGTATCTTGGACGGTCCCCGCGCGGGTAGGGGATCGGCTGCCGGGAGAACATCAGGGCGTTGTGCTGTGTATCGACGATGACCTTGACGACGTTGTGGTCCAGGACGGCACCGATGTCCTGCAGCTCCGTGTACGCGTTCACTGCGAGGGTTCCGGGAGTCAGGTGCTCCAGGGTTTCGGAGACGGCGTCGATCGCGGCGGGCGATATGAACGGCTCGTCGCCCTGGACGTTGATGTACGAGTCGGCGGGGAGGTTCTCCGCGCACTCCGCGACCCGGTCGGTGCCGGTGAGGTGTTCTCCGGTGCGCACGCACTCGATGCCCAGTTCGTGGCACGCCTCCTCGATGCGCTCGTCATCGGTGGCGACGACCACGCCGTCGAGGCGCTTCGCCTCCAGGCAGCGCTGGTGGACGTGCCACAGCAGCGGCTTGCCCCCGAGCTGCGCTAAGGGCTTCCCCGGAAACCGGGAGGCTCCCCAGCGGCAGGGGATGACGGCAATATGGCGGCGGAGCGCTGTGTTTTCTGGTGCGGCTGTGGTGGCGGCCACGGCGGACTCCCATCGGTAAGTGTCAGGAATGAGTGGGGCGGGGGAGGAGGGCCAGCTTGGCGCGGACGGTGGGCGAGGCGGAGTCTTCGAACGACCGCCACTCGTAGCCGCTGACCTCTTCGGCCTGGAGCGTCACCTTGTGTTGGGCTCGGAGGAGGAGGGCCCAGCGGAAGTCCACGTGCTGGTGCGCCGGCTCGCCCTTCGCGGGGTTGGCGACAACGCCGTGTACGTCGATGTCCAGGGGCACGGTCTCGAATCCCGGGAGGGGAACGACGACGTCCCGAGGGATGCCGGTCTCCTCGAAGAGCTCGCGCAGGGCGGCACCGGGAAGGTTCTGGTCGCCCTGCTCGTTGTGACCGCCGGGCGCGAGGGCCTTGCCCGACGCGTTGTGCTGGATGTGCAACACCTGGCTGCTGCCGTCGATGACGATAGCGCTGCAGGTAACGTGCATGGGAAACGTCTTGCGGCTGGTCAGGTCGTCCTCGGCGGCGAGAGCGTCGAAGAACGCAGCCAGGGCATCGCGCTCAGACGGGTAGCGAGTGAGGTACGCCTCGACGGTGGCGCGGATGTGGTCGGGAGACGGCGGCATGGGATCACCTGTCGAAGTAGTCAAACCAGATCCTGGCGATGGCCTGGCGATCGCGTGCGGGCATGTCGTGGAGGCCGGGCTGGAAGCGGCCCTCGCTGAGAGCTGCGGTGGCGGCGAGTATCTCGGCTTGGACGAGATGGATGTACGTGCCGACGGCTGCCCCGTGCACGAAGTTGACGGCGCCGCCGTCGGCGAGGACGTAGAAGTAGTGACCGGTGATCTCGTATCGCGTCATGTGGTCGCTGACCGGAGTGCGCTGGTACAGCCCGCGGAGGCTGCCGAGTTCGAGTTCGTCCTCCGAGGACGTCACCGAGGCGAGGTACGCCCCGTTGCGCAGGGCCGCGAAGTCGCCGTGTCGGAGTGCGAGGTTGCCGGTGGCGCACAGGACGAGGTCCACGTGCTGGAGTGCCTCGGCCGTAGACCTGCTCGTACGGAAGCCCTGGGAGTGTGCCTGCACTCTCTGGACCGGATCGGTGTCGTGCACGGTAACGCGCAGGTCCTGGGCACGTAGCGTCTGAGCGATGGCTCGGCCGACCTTGCCGAACCCGATGACGCAGGCGGTTGTGCTGGTCAGGATGTCGCCGCGGGCACGTACCAGCGCGTCGGTCGAGAAGACGATGGACCGGCCCACGAGATGGTCCTCGCAGTCCTTCAGCGGGGAGCGGGCCACCGAGACGACGGGACAGGGCAGGTGGTCGAGTGCCGCGTACCTCTGGTGTCCGTTCTCCGTGTCCTCGACGACGCCGAGGACACGGCCGGAGAACTTCTCCACCAGCGTGTCGAGACACGGTGCGAAGTAGCCGCCGATGTCCACCAGGACGACGTTCCGGCCGCCGGCCGTGTCCTCCAGGTACTCCAAGGCCCTGGTCGAGTCGGCGAACAGCCCACGGCTGAGGTCATGGACGGTGAAGGCGCGTCGGATTTGCTCCAGGGTCGGCTGATCGACGGACCTGGGCTTGGGCAGGACGGCAGCGACCGTGGACGTCGCGGCCATCGCGCGGAGGAACGCTGGCCGCTCGGGGAGCAGGTGCGTGATGACCAGTGTGGTGACGTGGTCATCGGCGGGGAACTGTGTCGTGATCTGTCGGAAGAAGGCGTCCAGTCGCGCCTTCTCGGGACTCTCCATTTGAACTCCTCTTCTTGTGCTGCTGGTTATGCCGCGCGGCCGTAGGCGGCGGACGCTGCGGCCAGCGCCTGCATCTGGGCCCGCATGCCGTTGTGGAGGTCGATCTGGGGCTGCCAGCCGAGAACTTCGTGGGCGCGACAGGGGTTGGCTCGTGTGGTGAGGACGTCGCCGCTGCGCGGGTTCTCCTGGTGAACCTCGATCTCGCGCCCGGCGAGGCTGTTTGCGATGTTGATCACTGCGAGCAGGGAGGCGCTCGAACCGCCCCCCACGTTGATCACCCCGCTGGCCGTCGGGATGGTGGCCGCGGCGATGGTGGCGGCCACCGCGTCGTCGATGTAGGTGAAGTCCCGGCGCTGGTGACCGTCCCCGTACAGGTGCAGCGGTTGGCCGGTCAGGGCGGCTGTGAGGGCGCGGTGCGTGAGCATGTCGGGTCGCTGCCGGGGGCCGTAGACGGTGAAGTACCGCAGGGCGACGACGCTGGTGGGGCAGTGAGCCTGGGCGGAGTGCGCGAGGCACAGCTGCTCCTCGGCGAGTTTCGTGACCGCGTACGGGGATGCCGGCTGGGGCCGGTCGGTCTCGACGCTTGCGCCACCGTCGGTGGGGCCGTAGACGCTGGAGGAGGAGGCCACCACGAGCCGGGGAACGCCCATCCGGGTGACGGCGTCCATGACGCGGTGGGTCGCGAGGACGTTGGCGGCGACGTACTCGCTGAACTTCGGTCCCCAGGAGGGGCGCACTCCGGGGATGCCCGCCAGGTGGAAGACGGCGTTCGCGTCGACGAGAAGGGGCTCGATCGCGCAGCTGAGGAGGTCGGCGGTGACGTGCATGTACCCCGGGAGCTCTTGCAGGACGGCGAGGTTGGCTGCGGCCGTGGGGTCGGTGGCCGGGTCGCGCCGGTCGACGCCGACGACGACGGCGCCGGCCTTGACGAGGGCGTGCACGAGGTGGGAGCCGATGAAGCCGGCGGCGCCGGTCACCACGGCGCGGCGGGGGACGGCGGTGGTCAGGTGGGAGGGTTGCTGTGACACGGAGTCTCCAGGAATCGGGGGGAGGTGTGGCTTAGGCGAGGCGGGCCAGAAGGGTCCGGCCGTGGGTGCTGAGGGCGAGTTCGTCCTGCTCGTGCCCGCGGACCAGGGCTGTGACGGCCTCTATCGCGCCGAAGGACTCCAGCAGCCGCTGCTCGGTGTCGTTCACTGGTTGTCCGTAACCGGCGAAGAACGCCGCCCGGAGGTTCGGGGCGGCCTGCCAGCGGCGGAACTCGAGCCGGGCGAAGTCGCGGATGCGGGCGTCGCGGCGCATGTGCTCGAAGTCGCACACCCCAAAGGCGTCCCCGAGGAGCCAGTTGCGCGGTTGGTAGTCGAGGTGGCATACCGCGCTGTCCATGAGCGTGTTCGCCAGGACGTCCGCGTGGTGGCTCAGGCGGTCGCGTTCGACCGTGGAGATGAGGCCCGCTCGGTCTGCGCGGGCGATCCAGTCGCGCAGCCGCTGGGCGAGTTCCGTGCCGACGGCGCCGGTACGAGGTACCGAGGTGGCGTGGTGCAGTTTGCCCAGCACACGCCCGGCCTCGTAGTGGGTCTGCTCCTCCTCGGACGACCCCGGCGCGACCGTATCCGCGCGTACGCCGGGAACAGCGGCGAGCAGCAGGGTGCACGTGCTGTCCTGCCGGCCCACCACGCGGGGGACGTGGCCGATCAGGTGGGCTCCCCAGGCGAGATAAGCGTGCAGCTCGCGGATGTACCGGTCGCGTTCACTGTGCTGCTTGGCGAAGAACTCGTTGCCGTCGGCGTTGATCAGGCGCAGGACGCGGGGCGGGAGCATCGGATCATGCACGATTCGGACCGCTCCGAGCGCGCCGCGAGCCAGGTTCAGGCGGGGGTCGTCGGACAACGTGATCACGAGGCAGCCTCCTGTCCTAAGGCGGCCAGGTGCTCGGTGTCATTGTGGCGGTCGAGCATCCACCGTCTCTGCCCGAGCCGGTTGAGGTGGTGCTGCCAGCGGGTGATGCAGCCGTGGGAGATCGTGAATCCGGCCGGGGAACCGAGCGGAATTCCCAGGAGCAGGGTGTGGGTGACGATCACGGTCTCGCCGTGGGCGGCGAACAGGACACGTTCGCCTTCGTGCTGGTCGATGAGTTCCCGCAGGAAGCAGCTGGCTCGCTCCAGGTAGCCGTTCCAGGTGTCGGATCCAGCAGCCCAGGGCTTGTCGGGGTGGGCGTGCGGCCCGCCATCGGCGGTCGTTTTCACCTCGGTCCAGGGCTGGCCGTCGGCGGCGCCATGGACGGGACCGTCGAGTCGGCCGTCTGTGGACAAGGGGAGATGGAGGACCTGGCTGATGATCTCGGCGGTCTGACGCAGGCGGATGCGGGGGCCGGCGTACAACCTGTCGAACGGCTTGTCGCGGTGCTCGGTGCCGAGGCGGAGCGCGACTTGCTTGACTTGTGCGTATCCGCGGTTGGTCAGCCCGGTACAGGTGCGGGGGCCGCCGACCAGGCCATCGACGTTGCACTGGGCCTCGCCGTGCCGGACGAAAACGAGCTCGGTAGTGATCATGCGGAACCTCGTGGGCAGGGCCGGGGTGCCCAGCTGCAGCGGTAGCCATTGCGCCCGGCGTAGGGAGCGGTCAGGACGGCGTGCAGGGCGAGGAAGTCGTCGAGCCGCTCGCGATCCGTAGTGCCGAGCCAGGGGTCGTGGCGCTCGACGGCCTCGTTGTAGGCGCGTAGGGCGGAGTCGACGGCTGGGGTCGGCAGAGGCCCGTACGTCAGACAGAGCGTCGCGATCAGTTTCGCCAGGTCATACGCCATCGGGGCGAGCGTGAGGTCGTCGGTGTCGACGGTGTGGATGTCGCCGGCCTCAGTGATGATGAAGTTCCGGGGGTTGCTGTCCTTGTAGAAGGCCGTCGGCCCCACGGCGGTCTTCTCCAGCAGCGTCAGCATCGCGTGGAGGGCGACCCGGCCCGGTAGGTACCCCTGCTCCAGCCTTCTTCGGAGGGCGGTCTGCCGGGGACCGACGTAGTCGCCGAACGCGATGCCGTCCCGGAAATGGTGCGCCGTGTTCAGAGAGGCCGGCCGGAGGTCGGTGGCCCACGCGGCTCCGTGGGCGTCGCCCAGCAGCCCCGCCAGGGTCAGCAGATCCTCGGTCCCGGCCGGGCGGCCGTCGATCCACTCGTACGTCAGGCTCGTCGGCCCAACCGCGGTCAGCGCTGGCAGCCGCAGCGCCCGTGCATGCTCGGCGAGCCAGGCGTGGTGACGGGCTGCCGAGGCCACATGGCGGGAGGTCTCGTAGTGCTTGGTGAACTGGCGAACGCTCACGGCCGTCCTCCCCCTGACTGGGCCACGACGAAGGTGACGAGCGACTTGGTGGTAAGGGGCTGGTCCGGCAGGAACTCGTGCAGGGCCGCCGCGAGCGCGCCCGCATTGCCGTACAGGCCGGGGGCGACGTTGTACTTCGGGTTGGTGGCCAGGTATTCGGCCACGTGGTCGTGGCCGTCGAAGGTGAAGCTGTGCTCCTCGTGTTCCACGGCGAGTACGTCGAGCGACACGGCGGCCAGATCGGCGAGGTTGCCGCTGTGCGCCGAGATGTACAGGCTCTCGTGCTGCGCGGCTTGCTGGTCGAGGCCGGTGGCAGCGACCAGCTGGTCCATCTCGCGGTAGCTGTCGAGCCCTTTCGCGACGAGCAGGGCCAGACCCCCGGGAGCGAGCGCCCGGTCGATCTCCGCGACCACTGCTTGCGGCCGTGGAGAGTGGTACAGACAGAACGCGGCGACGACGACGTCGCACGCCCCGGCGGGCACGGGGAGATGGTGAAAGTCGCCCTGGAGGAAGCTCACGGGGAGGCCGGGCAACCGCTGGGCACGCTTGCGAGCTTGCTCGATCAGGACCGGCGCGGCGTCGAGGCCGACGACGCGCTGGGGCCGGAGGTCCTGGGCGACGGTCAGGCTGCTCGTGCCGCGACCGCAGCCGAGGTCCAAAGCCAGGCCGAGACGGTCCGGACGCTCGTGGTGGTTGCGTACCAGCCTGACGATCGTGTCTGGTACGGGGTGCCCAGAGGTCTTCGCCCGCATCAGGGCGTTAGACCGGCCGGCCAGCCGAGAGGCATGCCCGTACAGCTCCGCCTGGTGCGCGGGGTCCAGGAAGGGGTTGGTGTCGCTCATGCCGCGCCCTCCCCTCGGCGGCGCGGAGCGCTCAGCTGTGCTCGGCGGCGACCTTCCGCAGCCAGCGGCGCGTCTGCCGCCGGTCGGACAGCAGCACCACGTCGGCACGGCCCGAGGCGAATTCCTCGATCTTCGCCATGACACGCGGGCGCATCTTGCGGCGGTACGTCGCCACGTACTTGATCACGCCCCAGTGGAGGCGGTTGTGCACCCCGTTGCCCTTGTGCCCGGCCCCGTGCCGGATCTGCCGAAAGAAGATCCCGTACAGCGCGGCCACGGTCGAGACATCCATCAGGACCACCGTGTCGCATGCTTCGAGCCGGATCTGCAGCGTCGAGTTGTAGTTCCCGTCGATCACCCACTTCGGCTGCGCGACCAGGTCCCGCTGCAGGGCGGCGAACTTCTCCATGGGCAGCGCGTTCCACTCGTCGTCGTAGAACGCGGCGTCCAGGTGCGTGACCGGGGCGTCGAGAATCCTGCCCAGCTCGCGTGTCAGGTACGACTTGCCGCTGCCTCCGCAGCCGACGATGGCGACCTTCTTCATGGTGCTCCAGCGTAGAGGTGCTCGGGTGTCCGGTTGGACCGGCCGTTCGGACACGTTCTAGTGATCCAGCCGCGATGGCCTGGGAAGTCAGCTGCATCATGCCGCTCCCCGCGTGACGGGGCTGGCGGCCGTGTCCAGGATGGCTTCCAGCGCGTTGATCTGCCGGCTCAGGCGGAACAGGTCCAGGCGGTCCAGGCAGGCCGCGATCAGGTCCGCATGCTGCTGGGTGCCGGCGATCCGCTGGAAGTGGGTCAGCCGCTCGATCGCCTCGCTACCGGAGCTGACGATCAGCTCCTTGGGCACGAAGCGTTCGACGTGCACGATGTCGGCAGGAGCGAGCGGGAGGCAGCCGGCGAGCACGGCCTCGAAGATGCGCTGCGTCATCTGCCCGACGGCGGCGTACCGCTCAGGCAGCATGAGCACGGTCGCCAGGGACCTCCCGTACACGGCGTGGACCGCCTCGAAGGGCAGCCGGCCGAGGAACCGTACGTGCGGCCAGCGGCTGGTCCTGGGCCACTTGCCCCCGACCAGGTGGTCGAAGCGCGCGGCGGCCGGCGCGAAGAAGCGGTCGAAGTGCTCGTCGCGGTCGTACTGGTTGCCGACGTACCCGAGGGCGAGGTCTCGGGGGTTCTTGGCGAGCGCGACCGGATCCGTCTCGGCGAGCAGACGGTCGTCGACGGGGAAGAGGAGCCGGTGGGTGCCGGGCGTCGGTTCGAGGGCGGCCTCGCACACGGCCCCCTGGGGGACACGCCGCCACACGTTGTCGGGCCGGAGCTGGCGGTCCTTGTCCCAGATCACGGTCGGCGTCATCCGCCGCACGGTGTACAGGGTGACCAGTTCGGCTTGGCGGTGCAGGTCGCAGGTGTGACCCTCAGTGCCGCACGGGGTGGTGTTGCGCCCGTCGATCGCCCAGCGCCATTCCAGGAACAGGACGTCGACGTTCGGGCTGCCGCTGTGGAACGTGTAGGCGCTGCCCAGGTCGTCGCCGGCCTCGATCAGGTCGCGGTTGGCCTGCAGGAAGACGATCTCGTGGCCGCGGCCGAGGAGGGCATCGATCAAGGGGCGGCGGTGGCTGCGGCCCCCGTCCGGGGTGTCGGTGATCCCGTTGCCGAGGAATCCCCAGAAGCTGTATCCGATCTTCACTTGGTGATCCACCGGCCTTCCAGCAGGAGAGCGTCCAGTCCGGAGTCGGCCAGGCAGTCCAGGGCCATCTCCGGGGTCCCGCAGATCGGCTTGCCCTTGACGTTGAGTGAGGTGTTGATCAGGACCGGCACCCCGGTGCGGCGGCCAAAGGCGCTGAGCACGTCGTGCATGAACGCGTTCTGCGACCGGGTGACGGTCTGAAGTCGCGAGGTGCCGTTGGCGTGCACGATGGCCGGCACGCGCTCGCGCGCCTTTTCGGTGACGCCGGACGCCATCGACATGTACGGCGCCTCCTGGTCGAGGGTGAAGAACTCCGCGGCGCGTTCGGCAAGGACCATGGGGGCGAAGGGCCGGAACGACTCCCGGAACTTCACGGTGGCGTTCAGCCGCTCGACGACGCCCGGCTCCAGCGGGGAGGCGAGGATCGAGCGGTTCCCCAAGGCGCGGGGGCCAGCCTCGACCCGGCCCTGGAAGAGCCCGACGATCACGCCGTGCGCGAGCTGGTCGGCGAGGAACTCGGCGGTCTCGACGCCCAGCGTCTTCTGCTGGAGCTCGGGCCATGGCGTGAGGTCGAGGACCCGGTCCTGGTACGACGGGCCGAGGTAGCAGGCTCGGGCGACGCCGGACACGGGCCGCCGACTGCGGCTGGTGGTGTGCACGGCGATGGCGGCCCCGATCGCGGTGCCGGCGTCGCCAGGGGCCGGCGGGACGAAGACCTCGTCGAAGGTGCCGTCGCCGATGATCCGGCCGATGCTCACGCAGTTCGTGGCGACTCCACCGCCGACACACAGACGGCGCGATCCGGTGATCATCCGTGCCCGGCGGGCCAGGTGCAGCATCACCTGTTCGGTGCGCTCCTGGAGCGCGGCGGCCAGATCCCGGTGGACGTCCTGGAGCGGCTCGCTCGGGTGACGCTCGGGGCACGTCTCGGCGATGAAGCGACGGGAAGTCCGCGGAGAGCCTGAGGTCAGCACGCGCGGCGGGAAGTGCGCCGGGTCGACCACGAATCCCGTGGGCCTGGTGCGCACAGCTCGGGCGAAAAGGTGCCGGAAGCGCTCCGGGTCGCCGAGGGCGGCGAGCGCCATCACGGTGCCCTCCTCGTCACCACGACGCCACCCGAGGTGCTCGGTGACCGCTCCGTAGACGTAGCCCAGCGAGGCGGGGTCGTTGATCGCCTCGAGGGTGTGGGCGGAGGGATGGAGAGCGTCGTGCCCGCGGGCGATGGTCGTGGTCTGCCGCTCGCCGAGGCTGTCGACGACGAGCACAGCAGACTCGTTCCACCCGGAGGCGGCGAAGGCCGCCAGCTGGTGGGCGCGGTGGTGCAGGACGGGGGAGACACGGGCGGCGGGGAATCGCCGGCCGACGGTGCGGATGCGCAGGTGAGTGCGCAGCGCCACCTTGGCGAAGCCCCGCGCCCTCGGCAGAGCGCGGTCGCGCGTCATCGGCGACAGCGCCAGGCGCAGGGCGGCCGGAAACTCGGCGAGGTAGCGGGCGGGCTGGAAGTTGTAGGCGACGGCGTCGACGTGGGCGGCGGTGAGCCCGGCCTCTCCCAGCAGCCACTCGACGGCGCGGCGGGGGTAGTCCTTGGTGTGCTTCTGCTGGGAGAGCCGCTCCTCCTCGACGAAGCCGATCAGCTCCCCGTCCACCACAAGAGCGGCGGAGGAGTCGTGCGTGTACGAGCACAGGCCGAGGATCACCGAGGGCGCACGGTCCATGGCGGCCATCACCGGGTTCCCGCCGTCTCGCGCGCGGTGGAGGTGCGGGTACGGCGATTTAACTCGCTGTACCAGGCGATCAGCGACTCGCCTAGCGGTCCGTCGATCTCTTCGGCCACCCGCCACGCCTGTTCACGCAGGCCGTCCTTCCACAGCCGGTAGCTGCGCAGTGTCTCGGCCATCGTGTCCCAGCCCGGGTGGCCGGTCATGTCCCGGGCCTCTACCTGGTCGAGGAGGCCATCGAAGCTTCGCCACGGTGTGGTGAGGTCTGGCATGACCGTGCTTGCGGTGACCGATGTCAGCTCTTCGGCCTGGTCGAGGTGGTTCTCGTAGATGTGCAGCGATCCCACGTGGTGGCGGAACTCGCCCAGCTCGGCGCCGACCCAGCCCGCGACCAGCTCGTGCAGCACGGTGTAGAAGAACAGGTCGTACGGCATGCCGATCCACACGTCCTGACCACGCATGGTGGTCGACATGTGCAGGCGGCCGACACGCAGGTAGAAGCGGAAGCCCAGCGTGCAGGGCACGTCCTTGTGCCCGGCGGCGTCCTGGGCCGGGTCGTAAAGCTGGATCAGAGCCCGGCGAGAGTCGCGGTCCTCCTTGAGGATCTCGACGACGCGGCTCAGCTGGTCCACGTTCCCGGCCCACTTCCGCATCCTCGGGCCGTACGCGCCCCGCAGGACACCGTCGTCGGCGTACTGTCGCAGGCGCGTGTTGTAGTCGAAAATCCACGAGGCGTCCGAGCCGGAGAGGTGCCACACGGTCTCCGCCACGGCGAACGCGGGGTTGATGACGCGCGCCGGCGGCGCGTACAGCAGGCGGGCCCGTGGCTGAGTCAGCCGCATGTGGACGTCGAGGACCTCGCGGGTCGCCATGCCGCGAGGGCTGACGCTCTCGCCGCTCTTGGCCAGGGCGACAGCGCCGACGAAGAGTTCGGCGACGCTGTCGGCGGTCAGGTGTGTCATCGGGCAGAAGCTCCTTCACCCTGCGGCCGTCCGGAGTCGGCGCCGCGGGCATCGTGATGGACATGGTGGGAGTGCAGGACATCGCCGTCGGCGCGCCGGGTGATGAGGCGTGCGACCTGGGCGGCGCTGTCGCCGCGCCACCGGCACACCGGGTCCATCGCCGCCCGGTCGGCGGGCGGGCGCGGATCGCTCAGTGCGACGAGGGCGTCGGCCACCTCGTCGGCGGTGCTGCACCGCCGCGCGAGGCCGTGGTCGGAGAGTCCGAGCGTGCGCTCGTCGGGCGAGCCGAGTTCGAGCACCGGGACCCCGAGCAGCGCGGCTTCGATGCCGCACGTCGAATAGGCGCTTGCCAGGGCGTCGGCGCCGGCGAGGCAGCCGCGAGCGCCGACTCGGGGATCAGCCACGGCCACGAGAGGCCGGCCGTCCCGTTGGAGCACGGGGGCGAAGACGTCGACGCTCTGTGCCGGGTGCGGCGCGATGACGAGTCCCCAGTCTCCGGTCTTCCACAGACCGTCCAGGAGGAGGTCGGCATGGGCCTTGAGCCGGTCGGGTCCGAAGGGTTGGCAGGCCCACACCGCGATACGGGCAGGGCCTCGCCGTGGGCTGGGTGACAGCAGATCCTCCAGGTAGCGCCGCTGGGCTTCGCGGCTGCAGCCTGCGAGCGCGTCGAAGCGGGGCTGGCCCAGGACGTGGACTTCGGCCGCAGGGTGGCACACCCACGCCTTCGCGAGAGGGAGATCCCGTTCACCCATGACGACGATGTCGCGGCTGTGAAGCGCAGGCCATGCGACCGACTCCGCCGTCCAGGCCCCGTGCTGGACATGCACGGTGTTCGCGCCATGGCGCTCTGCCACATGTACAGCCAGTGCACCCAGAGGGCTGGTGTCGTTGCTGACCAGAACGGTGTGCGGCCGGGCTGCGGTGAGGATGCCGTCCAGCCACGTCTCCGCCCGGACCACGGATCGCCACGAGGGCAGGGTGCACCCGCCGCTCGTCTCCAGTAGTACGGACACGAGACGGACCAGCCGGTCCAGTCGAACCTCGTGCTCGTCGACCCGAACGACGCGGCCGTCGTCCCGCAGCATCAGACCGTCCACGGTGCCGGTGAGGTCGAAGAGACCGGTCGGCGGCCAGCACAGGTTCACCCCCGCGACTTCCGAAGCCGGGCACCGCTCCGCCGGGTCGGTCGCCAGGTCCACCACGAGGCTCGGGTGTCCGTCCCTGGCCAGCTCCTCCAGCACCGGCAGCAGAGTGGCCGCGTGACGGGAGGACCACGACAGCGCCACCACCTCACTCAGCGGCAGCTCCGAAGGAACCGGGCCCGGCACCGCTGCGGCCGCCAGGAGAGGAGGGAGGTTGCGTAACTGCGCGGAGCGGAGGGGGTTATGAGGGGCTGCGGCACCGAGCAGATAGGCGATGCCCGACCAGGTGACGGTGTACGCCCGGTACTCACGGGAGCTGCTCGACCGCAGCCCGACGAGTCCTTCGTACGGCACGAGCCTCAGCGGACCTGGGGCCTTCGTGAACGGCTCCCAGGCGCTGAGCGCCACCAGCTTGCGTACGACCTGCGCCACCAAGCGCCGCGCCGGCACGTGCTGGACGTACAACCAACCCGCGCCGCCCGGCGTCCTCGCGAGGTCAGCGCCGTACACTTCGAGGGCGTCCATCACCTGGTCGACCCGTGCTTCCGCTTCCCCCGGGTCGAATGGCCGAGCCTCCAATTCGGACGTAGCTATCCGGTCGGATTTCGTGGTCGCGAGCGCGCCCTTGCCGACCAGCGCCCACAAGGGCTTGTCATCGGACTCGACCTGGCCGATGCCGAGGGCGCTGCGCTTGGGCGGCGTCATACCAGGCTCCCTTCGAGGAGCGGCCCGGTGTCTACGAGCCGCAGCAGGTCCTTCGGTGATTCGGCGACGAAGAAGGGCGGGGAGCTCGGGGTGCCGTAGCCCCAGCCCGCGTGCACGTACGAGACGCCGGCACGGCGGGCCGCCTCCTGGTCGACTGCCATGTCCCCGACGTACAGCGCGTCGGCCGGGTCGGCACCGAGGTCGATCAGGGCGAGCATGATCGGGTCTGGTGCGGGTTTGCCCCGCCCCACCCCGTTCGGAGTGCGCACCGTGGCGAACGGGACGCCGAGCTGGGCCAGCAGAGGAGTGGCTCGGTCCAACGGCTTGGACGTGACGATCCCCATCCGCCAATCAGCAGCGGCGAAGGTGTGCAGGACCTCCGCAACGCCGTCGAACTGTCGGGCGAGATGGGAGGTGTCCGTCGACGCCTTCGAGTAGGTCTGGTGGATCGGCTCGGCGTCAGCGAGCCCGAGCTGCTCCATGATGTCGGCGAAGGGCCGACCCAGGTGGCGCTCGTACTCCTCGAACGGCACGTGGAGACTGTGGTGTTCACGGACCTGGCGCCACGCGCATTCCATGACAGGGCGGGTGTCGACGAGCACGCCGTCCAGGTCGAGCAGCAGCACACGTACGGCTTCGGTGTCGAAGCCCACCCTCGTTCCGCCGGACGGCGGCATGGGTGAGGGCGTAAGCCGGGATGGCATCACGGGTCTCCAAGGGGAGGTGGTCAGGAGGTGATGGGCGACTCGGGGCGCCTCACGAGGGCGATCACCCTCTTGCCCCGTCCGTCTTCCTTGGGGCAGGCAGTCCAGACGTCAGCCATCGCCGACACGAGGTGCAGCCCCCGTCCGCTGGTGGCGTAGAGCGAGGCAATCTGAGGCACCGGGGACTCCGAGGAGTCGTCTTCGACCTCGATCCCCACAACGCCAGCCTGAAGGGCGAGCGTCAGCGTGATCTCATCGACGGGCTCGCAGTCCGTCCTGGGCGGAAGGACCGGGACGGCGTCGTGAGTTCGGCCATGCCGCTCGGCGTTGGTGGTGAGCTCGCTGACGATCAGCACGGCTTGGTCCAGAAGGTCTTCCACCCCCCACGCTGTCAGCGCCTCACGGGTGAAGGACCGTGCTCTGCCCGGCGCCCTGTCATTGGCGGCGAGCGTCAGGCTCTTCTGGTGTTCAGGAGCGCTGATGACGCTGCCCAGGCTTTCGATTCGGTCCATGCTCCCCTCTCACAACTGGTGCTTGAGCCCACGGAGGACTCGATCGGCGGTTTTGTCGGAGTGGTCGAAGCAGCGGAGGTTGTGCGCGAGCAAGGCCACTGTCGGGGAGGGTCGAAGTGCCGCACGTCGGACGTCGGGGCGGGTGCGCACCCGTCGCCCGAACCGGTTCGGGCATCGGCGCCAGACGTGTGGCTGGTCTTCACCGGTTTCCTCCCGGACAAAGGCAGTTGGTGGTTTCGTTGACCACGAGCGAACCGTGGATCACATCGCCGCGGTATCTCCGGGCGGCTCCCGGGGCCGTCAAACCCGTCAAAGATTTTTCTGGTGAACCGAGGTAGACGATGGCGCGCGAGCGGAACGTGAAGCTGGCCAACGCGATCGCGGAAGCAGACTGGTCGCAGCCAAAGGTGGCGGCTGCCTTCGTGAGGGTCGCGGCCGAGGTAGGAGCGCAAGAACTGCTGGGCACCAGCCGCTCGCACATCGCCATGTGGGTGGCGGGAACACAGCCCTCGGGCAGGGCCCCCCTTATCTTGTGCGAGACGTTGTCCCGGCGGCTCCACCGCCCCATCACTCCTGCTGAGATCGGGCTCTCGGTGCCGGACACGGGTGCAGTCACGGCTTCGGAGTGGAACGTCGATACGCTGACTGCGCTGGTAGACCTTGGGAGAAGCGACGTGGACCTCGAACGCCGCCGAGTGTTGGCCGGCGCCGCCTACTCGGTGGGCGGCTTGGTCCTGCCCGGACAGCAGTGGTGGGACGAGGCTCCCCAGCGGGCGCAGTCCCGCTCCGCCGCGACGAGCCGCAGAGTCGGGGTCGCTGAAGTCAGTGCCGTCCGTGAGATGACGGAGTTTTTCTCTCGGAGAGACCAGCGCCACGGCGGCATGGACGGCCGTACGGCGCTCTACCAGTACCTCGTCGACGACGTCGCCAAGTACATCGGCGGGGTGTTCGCCGGTGAGGACACTCGTCGTGCCCTTCTCGCCGCTGCCGCCGAGGCGGTGTACGTCGCCGGTTGGATGAGCTTCGACGCCTCCCACCACGAGTCCGCGCGGCGCTACTTCACGCTGGCCCTGAAGCTCGCGGCGGAAGCGGACGACGCTCCGCTCGCTGGCCATATCCTGCGGGCGATGGCTCACCAGGCGACGGACCTCGGCCACCCACGGTTTGCCGTCGAACTCGCCACGGCCTCCGTGGCGCGCAAGCGGTACACCCTGGCGGCCCCCCGCGAGCGGGCGCTGCTCGGAGTGGTGCAGGCACGCAGCCTGGCCGCCGACGGGCAAAAGCGTGCCGCGATCACAACACTTCTCCGGGCCGAGGACGACCTCGCTGCGGCGGACGTCGGCGACGAGGATCCGAGTCGGGTGTGGTTCTTCCAGCGGGCTTCCCTGGCCCATGAGACCGCCCGCACCCTGTGGACGCTCGGCGATCTCGACGGAGCGCTCCGAGAATTCAACAACAGCGTGCTGACCAGGAAGGCCGACACCTTCAGCCGGACCCACGCGGTGACCTTGGGCTACATGGGCACTGTGCAGGCCCGCAAGGGGAACGTGGAGGCCGCGTGCCACACGTGGGCACAGGCCCTGGACGCGATGGAAGGCGTGCAGTCGGGCAGAACTCGCGAGGCAGCCGTGAACATGCGCCGAGTGCTGTCCCCCTTCCACAATCGGGGAATCAGCGTGGCGGCGGAGATCGACGAGCGCGCCAAGGCCGTACTCGAACGAGTAGCCTGAGGCGCCATGGTGGTGAAGGCGGCCATGCTGTGGTTAACCGCCTTGCCGTGCCGCGAGCGGAGAAGGGGGAACCCGTGTCCACAAAGTCCATCGAGGTGCCGGTGATCGCCGAGGTGGTCGGAGGCCACAAGGGGCGGCTCGACGACTTCAAGGGCGGTGTGGAGTCGATCATTCGGCTGCGTCCGGAGTACCCGGAGGAGACGCTGCAGGGGATCGAGGAGTTCTCCCATCTCCAGGTCACCTGGTTCTTCAACTTCGGTTCCCCCGAGGACATCGCCCTCCACGCGCGCAGCCCGCGGGACAACCCGGACTGGCCGGCGACGGGAACCTTCGTGCACCACAACCACCGGCGTCCGGCCCGCCTCGCGACCTCGTTCCCCAGGCTGCTCCGCGTCGACGGACGGGACCTGCACGTTACCGACCTCGACGCCGACGACGGCACCCTGGTGGTGGACCTGGTGGCGGTCTTCGAAGAGTTCCTGCCGCGCGGCACAGTCACCCAGCCTGCGTGGCCCAGCGAGATGCTGAAGGACTACTGGCGGGACGCCGCCGAACGCTGACTCGGGGCATCCTCCGGAACCCAGACTGGCGGCTCGACGGGACGCAGCCGTCTGAGCGCGCGCCGGCGACCTCTGTCGCGCAGGGGCGTACGGGGAAGCACTCGTCACCCGGTGCCTCCGGCGGCGAGGGTCGGCGCGCCTGCACCTGGCGGAGCCGACTACCCATTGCGGACAGCAAAGGATGGGCGCCGGCTTCGGTCAGCTGACTGCGCCGGTCGGCCCCTATGGCCTTGTGCCGCAGGTACGACGGGGTAGGAAGTACGACCCCACAGGACACCCGGGCAGGCAAACACGCCGTCTGTGGCACGCGGCCTAGATGTCCCGCAGTGCGGGTATCTTCCACCATCTGCGGCGTTCAATCGTGTCGATGATCATGATGTGGCGAGTGCTGTCTTCAAGCTACGTTGCACCACTGTGATCGACTCCCAACTCCCCGCCGTGTCCGTCCCGTTCACCGACACTGAGCTTCAGCGGCTGCTTTTCGAGGCGCCGGCTGAGATCCATGAGCCGTGGCAGCGGTTGTTCAGCTCCGATTTATTCGCCTACCAGGAAGGGCTGAGCCACCGGGAGCGTATAGAGCTTTCCTACCAGCGGCTGCGCCTGGTGAACGCGGCCATACCCGACGCCCGTGCCCTGGCCTGTGATGCGGCTGCCCTGAGCGCGGTGCACGAGTGGGCGGGGGCGGCGGATGCCAGCATGGCGACCATCCTGAGTATCCACTACAACCTCTTCCTCGGCTCCCTCGTGGACCACGACCACGAGGACCGGGACTTCGGGCCCTGGCTGCGGATGGAACGTATCGGCACGTTCCTGACCACCGAACTCGCCCACGGCAACGACGCCCCGCAACTGGAGACCACCGCGGTCCTCGACCGAGCTACCGGCGAGTTCGTCCTCACCACCCCCACACCGCAAGCCTGCAAATGGATGCCCAACACCAGCACGACCGGCGGCCCGAAAGACGCTCTGGTGGCCGCGCGCCTGCTGATCGACGGAACCGACCACGGAGTCTTCCTGTTCCTGACCCCGCTCACCGACACGCAGGGGCATCACCTGCCGGGGGTCGAGGTGCGGCGGCTGCCCGAGACAGCGAGCAGCCCGGTCGACCACTGCGCCACGTACTTCCACGGCATCCGGCTGCCACGCACGGCTCTGCTCCAGGGCGCGCACGGACGCCTGACCCCTGACGGTGAACTCGTCTCGAACCTGGGCAGCGCCCGTAAACGCTTCCTGAAGTCCATCAGCCGCGTCACCATGGGCAAGATCTGTATGAGCGCCTACAGCCTGGGAACGATGCGGCACGCCCTGGCCATCGCCGTCCCGTACGCGCACCAGCGCGTCACCTCGGGCATGACCAGCGGGCAGCGCGTGCCCCTGTTCGCGCACCGCACCCACCACGCCCCGCTCCTCGAGGCGATAGCCACGACCTACGCCGCCACCCTGCTGCACCGCGGCGTCGTACGGCGCTGGGCACAGGCATCCGAGGAGGAGCGCGAGGACACCGAGCGGCTGATGGCCATCGCGAAGGGCTGGATCACCTGGCAGGCGCGGTCGGTGATGACCCAGTGCCGCGAACGCTGCGGAGCACAGGGCCTGATCCTGGCCAACGGCATCTCCGGACAGCTCGCGGCCAATGAAGGCACCGTCACCGCCGAGGGCGACAACACCGTCATCTGGATCAAAGCCGCAGGCGAAATGCTGCTGGGCGGCTTCACCCCCCAACCCCCGAGCGATGTGCCCCCCGCAGCCCGGACCCTGCATGACCCGCAGCACCTGGGCGACCTCCTGGCCGACCTGGAGCGCATACGGCACAGCCGTGCCCGCACCCGGCTGCGCACCCGGCACGCCGGCTCCCCCCTTAACCGGTGGAACGGCGCCTCAGGAGCTGCCCTCGCGCTGGTCGACGCCCACGCCCACAAGCTGGCTGCTGGTGCGGTGTTGGAGACGGCCGGGCGGGCCGCCTCCCCGCAGGCACGCCGTCTCCTGCAGGAGTTGCATGATTTGTTCGTCCTGCGCTACGTGTCCGCGCACAGCGGGGAACTGCTGGCCCACGGCCGGTTGACTGCCGAGCAGGTCCAGCAGCTTCCCGACGCTGTGGAGGCCGCCGTCGCCGCACTCGTCCCGCACGCCCTGACCCTCATCGACGCCTTCGCTGTGCCCGAGGAGATGACGGTGCGTAACCCCCTGCTGCGCGCCGGTCTTGTTGGCGGCGCGGTGCCGGTGTAGCCGGGCCGGCTGCGCCGCGGGACGGGCGAACACGATCTCGGCCTGGCGCCCGAAGGTCAGTTCGCCTTCTGTGTCCCGGCGGCGTGGGCGCCGTCCTGGTCCTCGATGACCCGGCTGCTCAAAGCGGCGGAGACCGGGCTGATGTCGAGAATCCGGGGAGGAGCGAGCGTCGCGCCCACCCGATGCGCGAGATCGGAGGAGCCGATGCTGGTGCCGGGCTGTGATGCTGTGGCATGCGGCTGGGCGCTTGGGGAGGGACTGGCGGTTTCCTGCTGGCCGGCGGCTGTCATCAGGGCTGCCGTCAGGGTGGCCAGGGCGGAGAGTGTGGTGAGGCGGGATCGGATCGGGTGCATGGGCACGCGCCTCACCTGGAGATCGGGATGTGGGTGGTGTCGAACAGCGGCAGCTGGAAGCCGACCGTGCTGGTCGTTGCCGGGGGTGCGGGGAACTGCATGAAGACGGGCACGCTCTCACCGGCTTTCAGGTGGACAGACCGGTCGTGGTGAGGGGGCGCCCGCTGGTGTCCCGCAGCACGTAGTAGCGCTTGCCGCCGGTGAAGTCCGCGATGGTTGCCCCGGCCAGCGACGCACCGGTCCGGGCAACCTCGGGTTCGTTGCCGCGCAGGGCGGCGGGAACGACGTTCGTGGTGGAGGCGTGGTTCTTCAGATCACCGCGCACGGTGAGATAGCCCGCAGGGTCCCGCTCTGCTGACGTGATCACCAGCGACAGTCCCTTCAGTCCCTGCAGCTCAGCCAGCGGCGCGCCTGACGGGCCGGGCTGCTGGCGTGGTGAGGGGCCGCCGGATTCCGGGCTGGCGGTCAGGGCGCGATCCTGCTGGGGGTTGTCGTGCGAGCAGCCGGCCAGGGCGAAGGCCAGCACGGCGGTGACCGTCGAGGCGGCCAGGCGCCTGGCGAGGGGTGCAGTGGTCCGTGTGGTCATGGAAGGACGTCCTTTCGTGGGGAAGAGGTTCGGGTGGAGGAAGGTGCGTGGCCAGGCCGCGGTACCCGGTGCCCGTGTGCCGGGACTGCTCTCGTGGTGGGGCGGTCGCCTCACTGGGCGGGCGAAGACGTCGGCCATACGGTGATCACGTCGCCGTCGAGGGTCACGTGCCTGCCGGGGAACTGTCGGCGCACCATGGTGAGGTCATCCAGATCAAAGTCACCGGCCCCCTGGACCACCCAGGCGCTCCCGATGCGAGACACCTCCCGCTTTCGGGCGGGCCACCCGTCGTCACCGCAACGCTCGCATGCTCGGGAGCGGTCGTTGGCTGCGGCGGCAGCCGGGCCGGTGTTCTGCTGCGCCGTCACAGTGCGGTCCACGGCCGCGGTTCGCCGCCGGCCAGCGGCACCCAGACGTCGCCGGTTGGACCATGCTGTTCGAGGTCGTCCAGAACGGCGGCGCCCAGCGGCACCTGCCGGGCCAGCGCGCGCACGAGCGGGTGCTGCGCCACCATCGCCTGCAAGTCGCTGATCCGGTTGTCCAGGACGTACCGGGAGGCTCCGGTGAGCACGAACAGGATGCGCGGGAAGACGGGGTACCAGCGCAACCACGTCGGGCCGGCGAGAGCCGAGGCGACGCGCGAGCGCCGACGGCCAGGCTGCTGCGGTGCGTGGGACCACAGGCGCGCGTAGTCGATCAGTTTCACGGCCAGACGCTCGCTGCTCATGGTGGCGCGGTCGACTTCGACGAGCGCCCGCAGCTTGCGGCGTTCATCGGCGTCAGCGGTGGTGTAGTGGAGGACTGCGTCGGCCACCACCCGCTCGCCCTCACCGATCGAGTGCGAAACCTCCGGGGTCCAGTCCCAGGGGCCGTGTTCGTCGTGCCGGCGGCGGGCATCGGCAGCGAAGGCCAGGTAGGTGCGCAGCACAGTCAGGGTGTGCGGTGTCCGCAGGGAAGCGGCTGTGGCTGACGTGATCGGGTACGGCGGACGATCGCGCAGCGCGGGCCAGTCACGGGTCAGCCGGGCGCCTTCAGCAGTGAGATACCAGGCGCGGGTCCGGTTCGACTGGGGCAGCACGACGTAGTCGGCCAGGCCGTGCAGCGTCTTCAGCGGGACAGAGAGGACGAAGCGGGTCGCATCCGGCCGCAGAAGGAGCAGGAGCTGGCTGGTGGTCGCCATGCGGTGCTGGGCGAGCGCCGCCAGGATCTGATGCCGTAGAGGTTCGGCTGGACTGGGCACCGGCCTCAACGTCATGAGTCCCCCGGTCTCGGCGGTGGTCATGTGTATGTCTCCTTCTTCTTCAGCTGCACGGTTGGCGAGGCAGCGGCCGTGCGCGACGCCAAGAAGTCGCTCACCCGGCCCAGTTGTTGCGCGGCGCGGGCTGTGAGCTGGTCCAGCGGCGCGGCGCCGGCCATCGCACGGGCGGCGCGTTCCAGCGCTGGCGCGTGGTGGGGGCGGGCGTAGTCGGCGAAGACCTCATCGAGGTGCGGGCCGGTGATCTGGACGGGTCCGACGCGGCGGCCTCTGACAGTCAGCGACATGTAGTGCTCGAAGCGGTCCAGGGCGGCGACGACGTCCGGGCCGGGTGCATCGCCCCATTCCGCGGTGATCGGAGTGATCGCGGACTGTGATCCGGCGGTGGACGCCAGGGTGGAGGCGTTTTGGACCAGGGACAGCCGCACGGGGATGGGCAGGCGGGCCAGGAGCTGGGTCATGCCGTGGACGTGGACTTTGTACTTGCGGAAGTCCTCGAACATGCTCGCGATCGTCTCTGCGGCGGCGCCGGTCAGGGTGATCAGCTCGTCGAAGTACGGGCGGAAGGGCACCCGCTGGGCTTGGGGGGTGTCGCGGCGGGAGCGCACGGCGCGCAGCAGGTCCCGGGCGAGCAGTGCGGTGAGCAGCCGGTCGGTGGGTCCGTTGCCGCCCGGGCATACCCACACGATCATCCGGGTGTCCATGGCGGTGCGGATGTTGTAGTAGCCGGCCGGCTGTCCGAGGAATGCGCGGGTGATGGGGTTGGCGGCCAGGCGGGCGATCGGGTTGAGGACCACGGCGAAGGAGTCCGTGGGCAGTGTGGGGAACACCGTCTGCCACCAGGAGCGCGTCTCTGCGTCCAGACGTCCATGCACCCCGGCGAGTGCCGCAGCGCGGAAGTCCGGATCGGTGAGCAGCGCCCGCACGTGGAGGACCGTGGCCTGGTCCTGGGGGCGCCCTGCCTGGCAGGCGGCTTCGTTGACGGCCGCCAGCACGGTGAGGGAGGCGGTGAGGATGGTCAGTGCGCGGGGTGCGCTGGCGTCGTCCCAGCCGAGGGCGGACGCGAAGGCGTCCGCGGTGGCCTCGACGACCTCGTGCGCCACCTGGCCGTGGTGCATGCCGAGCGGGTTCCATGAACTCACCCTCGGAGCTGGTCCATGGGCGTTGAGGTCGACGAGCGCGATCCGGTCCATCAGCGCGTCGTGTGCCAAAAACGGCAGAGCGCGGGGCCAGGAGTCGCGGTGCGGGTCGACGAACATGAGCCCGCCGCCGGCATGCGCCCAGCCGATCGCCTGCGCCAGCGCGCGTTCGGTCTTGCCGCCGCCCGCCTTGCCCACCCCGACCTCGAACAGTGTCTCCTTGGCGTAGGTGGCAACCAGACGTCGGCGGCCGTCGGGGCCGTGGTAATAGCCCTGCAGCAGCAACGCGGGGTTGTTGAACTCGAAGGTCGGCAGGTCCCCGGCGAGCAGCGGCAGCCGGCAGTGCACCGTGGGCGGCTTGAGCAGCCCGGTCAGTTCCTCCAGCCTGACCCAGTTCGGGCGGGGCGGCTGGCAGTGCCCGAGCGTCCAGCGGCGCTCGAAGCCGCGCCGGCTGGGCCACCGGTCCGCCCCGAACCGCCACGGTCCCACCCGCCACCCGCGCATCGCCCACCGCGAGGTGCCGCCGAACACGTCGAGCGCGGCCTGCATCTGGGCGAGCCTGGCCTCGGCCCGGCCTTCAATGTTCGACGCGCACATCACCAGCAGCTGCACACGCACCAGATGGTCATCATGGGCGAGCTTGCCCAGCGCTTCGGTCGGCTCGACCCGGCGGGGGACGGGCGGCATCACCAGACGCCCCCCGCCCCCGCCACCACCCTTTTTGCCGCTGACCAACTGCTGCAGCTGCCATGTCAGCGAGTCCTCCACACCGGTGGCGTCCTGGCGCACCCACCGGGCAGCGCGCTGGGCCTCACGCCGCTCTTTGCGGCGCGCCTCCGAGATCAGTTGCATGCGCCGCGCCCGCAGGACCCATTTGGGGGCCCGCTGAATGTCGAGCCGTATCTCGGCCAGGTCGCCCAGCTCCGCCCGCAGGTCGCAGACGGCATCGACCAGGGGCTGCAAGGGGTCCGGATCCAGCGGGACGTCTCGCAGTGGGGCTGTGGGTTTGCCGCGCAGGATGAACTCCGCCCGCACCAGATGCTTACGCGGCTTATCGGCGAGGGGGCGGGCCCGGTTGACGGTGACGGCCGGCCCGAACGGTGTGATCGTCAGCAGGCGTTCGCCGCCGGGCGGGCCCTCGATGCGGTACCGCAAAGGGCGCGAGCCATCGGCGCGCAGGCGGATCTGCACCGCCTTGGTGCGGCGCGGCGCCCACCAGGGCATGCTGGTGGAGGCCCGGGCGAGCTGGACCCCGCGGCGGAAGATTTCCTCCAGGCCGGGGTCGAAGTGCCGTGACGGTACGAGCTCCAGTGCCATCCGTCCGGCCGAGGCCTTGCGGGCCATGCCCCGCACCACCACCTCGCCCGCACCTCCCAGGACGAGGGCGGCCGCGGCCACCAGCCACCAGTAGGTGATCACCCAGCCAGCGGTGTGAACGATGCCCGACAAGAGACCGAGCACCTGGTCGGATGCAGGCACCAAGGCCTGGTGTTTCAGGTACGGGGCTGAGGCGTCCACGTGAACGCTCCTTTCGACGTCGTGCGGGTGAAGTACCAGTCGGTGATGCGCCGGTCGGTGTAGGTGCCGCCGCGGTCGGTGCCCGCCCACACCAGGTGCACCACCGCCCGGTCCGGGCCGCCGCCGCGGCGGGCGACGGCGGCCTGGATACGGAAGCGAGTGGTGTCGAACGCCGGTGCGACGGCCTGGTCCGGGCCGCCGAAGATTGCGGGCCACCTGGTGCGGCCGATGCCGGTGGCGTCCGCGCGCAGCAGGTCACGGCCGGCCGCGAGGAGCGTGCGCTCGTCGCCGTCGGCAAGGTCGGCGGGCCAGGCAGCCTCCAAAGACTTCTGGATGACGGCATCGCTGGCCACGCCCTCGCCGCGCGGCGGCAGTTCGGACGCGCTTGCCGTCTGTGTTGGCGCGGTGGAGGCAGTGGCCGCCTGCGCGCGCGGGCTGGCCTGCGCGGTGCGGCTGCTGGGAGCGGCTGTCGTGGGGTGCGTAGGAGGGACGGTCGCGCGCGGTGGTGCCGAGGTTGCGGGTGCGCTCGGCGGATTCGGCGCTGTCAGCAGGATCGTCCCGGCAACGGCCAGAACCACGGTGGTGATCAGCAGCAGGCGCGGCGAACGCGCCGGGGAGGTGGTCACAGCAGCCGGACCCCTCCCGCGTATCCCGGCATCGCGTTGACCGCGTCCAGGCGGACAACCGTGCCGGGGCGGGCGGCGTTGATCATCTGACCGCTGCCCAGGTAGATCCCGACGTGGTAGATCGTCGCGTCGTATCCGGGGGCGTCGGCGTAGAAGACGAGGTCGCCGGCCTTCAGTGCTCCGGTGCCGAGACCGGCGGGTATCCGCTGGCCGACACCAGCCTGCGCGGCCGCGGTACGGGGCAGGCGGATGCCGGCCTTGGCGTACGCGTACACGGTCAGCCCGGAGCAGTCGAAGCCCTTGATCTTCGTGCCGCTCTTGCCGCTCGGCGAGCAGCAGATCCCGGTCGACGTGCCGCTGGCGTTGCCGCCGCCCCACGAGTAGGGGACACCGCGCTGGGAGAGCGCCGCCTTGATCACGGTGCGGACCTTCCCGGACACGTTCTTCAGGTCCGGGTCCTTGGCGGCCGCCGTGTACTGGTCGATCCAGCCCAGCACGTTCGAGACGTACTCGGCTGAGTGGTTGTACTGGAGGATCGCAGCCCCAAGCTGAGCCCGCTTGGTCAAGTCGCGTCCGCTGCCGCACAGGTAGATCGCGGCGCCGAGGGCGGCATCGTCGGCGTTGTGCGGGTCTGTCCGCCTGTCGCTGTTGCCGTCCTTTCCCACGCCGTCCCAGGTGGAGGGCAGGAATTGAAACGGTCCGACGGCGCGCTCCCCGCTGGCGGTGCCGTCCCACTTGCCACCGTCGGTGTCAGGGAAGACGGTGGTGTTGCCGCCCGCGCCGGAGCCGTTGAGGAGCACTCCGTAGATGCGCGGGCGAATGTCGCCGCCTGCTGTGACGCTGCGGCCGATGGCGTGGTTCGACTCGACCTTGGCGATCCCGGCCAGGACCGGCCAGCGCATGCCCTGGCACTTGGGCACGTACTTCCCGACCTGCTGGACGGCCTTCTTGTAGGCGGTCAGCATGCGCGCCGGGAAGTCCGCAGCCGAGCCGCCGTCGGCGATCCCGTCGACGTCGCCGGTGCCGGTCTGCAGCGCGACGTAGGCGCTGATCGCGTTCGATACCGGTGCGGCGCAGCACACGGCGGCGAACAGGAGCAGTGCCACCATGCAGCCCCACCGCCTGATGCGACGCCCGGGCGGCCTCACCCCTCCTCACCGTCCTCACGGTTCTCGTCGTCCCGTCGGCGCGCCCGCTCGGCCTGCTCCTGGCGCAGGCGCTCGGCCTCGGGTGCGGTCCGCCGCAGCAAGTCCTGCATCCGCTCCCGCGCCTGGTCGCGCGTGCTGTTGCGCGCGCTGCCCACCCCGGGCAGGAAAGGCCCGTCCGGGATGTTGCTCGCCGGAGGCTGGGGGCCGCTGCTGCTTTGGCGTATCGAAGGGGACGTGGGCGGAGCAGCCGGTGCTGGGGCGGTGCCCTGAGGGCGGGTGGTGGGTGCGCTGGTGGGCGCGGAAGGCGGGACGGTGCCGCGCGCGCCGCCGGACGCCGCGGGGCGTCGAGTGGCCGCGGCTGGCGATGTCGGGGTCGGCAGGCGGAGGCCACCGACCGGGCCTTGCCCGCTGCTGTCACCAGGGGGCTGGTGCCGGACGCGGGAGACGTGGCGTGCTGTGTCGCCCCAGGCCCGCACGTCTTCGCGCACCGTGTTCTGCCAGACCTGCCGCTGCTGGCGGGCGTCCTGCCGGTACTGCGATGCGCCTGCCCGGGCACGGTGCACGTTTGCCGGCAGTCCGAGCGTCGCCCCGTACGCGGTCCTGCCGGCCCGGTGGAGGATGCGGTAGCCGCGCAAGCGCACCAGATGGTTGTGGGCACGCGTGGACAGCAGGGTGCGGTCGGTGTTCTGGTCGTGCAGCACCTGACCCGAGCGGGGGTCGACGACCTGGCCGTCCTCGTTGCGGTAGCGGTCGGGCGGCCCGCCGGGCCTGCGCGGTCCGCCACCGCCCTCACTGCCTGCGCCGCCCGGTCCGTCGTCCGGGGAGCCGCCGGAGCTCGGTCCGCCAGTGCCCGGGTCGCCGCCGGCGGTGGGCTTACGCCACCTGCCCAGCTGCTCCCAGTCCGGCCGCTTGCCGATCAGCAGCCAGTGCGCGCCCTTGCCGCCGAGCCGTGCGCCCAGCCCGCCCACGGCGGCGGCCGCGGTGAGGGGTGCGAGACCTCGCCCGGCTTCGGCGCCTGCGTCCGCGAGTATCCGGCCGGTGTCCACCGGCATGCCCGCCCCGTCAGCCAGCGACGTCAGCGCCCCCATCAGGCGCTGGCGGGTGCCGAGCAGCCCGAACCGGCCGCCCCCACCGGTGAAGGCGCGCAGGCTGCCGCCGTATCCGCCCATCGCGGCGGGGGAGTTCATGGCGAGCGCGGCACCGAGCTCCGAGGTGTCGCCGGGCAGGTGGGTGCCGCCGACCTTGGCGTAACGCATCCGCATCGCCATGCGCTGGCCGAAGGACGCGATCCCGGTCAGCAGACGGCGGTGCCCGGCAGCGCCCGCGATGGCCAGCACGTCGATCAGCAGGATCCGTTCCACCATCAGGTCGGGACCGTCGGTGAGGGTGGCGTCGAGGGCGATCCCGAAGAACGGCACGAACGCGCAGATCCCGACCACGGCCAGCACGGAGACGCCCCAGATCGACAGCCACTTCCACACCGACTGGCGTGCGGGCCCGGGCAGCATGCCCGCGATGAAGGTGACGCCGCCGGCGGCCGCGGCCGCCGCGCACACGCCCTGGGTGCCCAGCAGGACGATCGCGCTGGACAGCAGCATGCCGCAGATGAACAGAGCGGCGATCAGCAGCAGGGCGGCGCCGCCGACCCGCCACCACGTGGGCTCCTCGGCGTAGGCGGCACACGCTTTGCCTACCTCCCCGGCCTTCTTCAGGTCGGCGAGGAAGGCAGCGAACTGCTGGTCCTCATCGGTGACGATCGCGGTGGGGGAGTCCAGGAGCTCACCCCCGGGCGTGAGTTCCGGCAGACCGCCGCCGGCACTGCCCGCGCTGCCGCGCTCACAGTGCTGCTTGGCCGGACCGTAGACCAGGCTGCAGGCCTTCTTCCTGTCCTGCGGGGTCTCGCCGGCCCGGTATCCGCCGGTGATCCACTTCAGGTGGACGGCGTAGGCCTTGCGGTCGGCAGCCGTAGTGGGGTCGAGGATGCGCCCGTACTGCAGCAGCATGTACGGCCGGACGATCAGGGCGTTGGTGATCGAATCCTGCAGAGGGCGGGCCACCTCCGCCGCGGAGACCGGTCCTTCGCCTTCCCGCTCCAGGCATTTGGTCTCTTGCATGCCGGCCATGCCGTCGCAGGGGCCGCGGCTGGCGAGCTTGCCGCCCCAGTCGTAGGAGTTGACACTCTGCTGGGCCACCTCGGCGCCCACCTGTTGGGCTTGCCCCAGCGGCCCGTCCTGGGCGAGCAGGTAGTCAGGCCGGACGAACGCGGACGCGGCCAACGCCCCGATGAGCAGGGTCAGGAACATTTCGCCCAGACCACGGCCGACCCGACCGCGCACGATCATGAACCCGGTGAAAACAAACGCCCAGGCCAGCACAATCCCCTTCACCCCGAGCGTGTCGACGACCACCTCGGCGTAGGCGTCGGCGACCTTCTGCGCCGGGCGGGTGAGGATCTTCAACAGCGGAAACCGGAAAGCCACCTCGATCGCCCACCCGGCCAGGCCCACCAGCAGCCGGATCAGGGTGAACAGCCCGGACATGGCAAAGGCCAGGGCCTGGGTTTTGAAGGCGACGAGGGAGCCGCCGGACGCGTTCAGCTCATACCCGTCGATCGCCACCCCCTCGGAGGAGGTGATGTTCAGCGGTGCCAGGAGGTCTCCGGTCTCGCTGTTGCTGCCGGCCGCGTACACGACCTGGGTGTTCACGATGAGAAACAGACCCGCAAGCAGTGCAACCAAGCCTGCCGAGCGCAAGGTGGCGCGGTCTGGACGGACCATGTCAGGGCCGCCCTTGCCCGGTGAAGGTGCGGCGCCGCGACAGTATGAGGGCGGCCAGGCCCGCGCCGAGAGGCACCAGCCTCCAGGCTGCCCCGGCAGGGTGTTCGGCGTAGGCGGAGGTGATGGTGCGGCGCTCGCAGTGGGCCTTGGCCGGACCCGCGATCAGACCGCACGGATCCTCAGCTGGTCGGGTGGTGAAGGCGTGCCCGGTGCGGGGCCACCACGCCTCCGGCAGGCTCATCCCGACGGCCAGGACCAGCACACCGACGGCGACAGCCACCATCGCGAGGATGCTCGCGGCCGCACGAAGACGTACGGCGCGGTCCCAAGAAGAGGAGATCATCGCAACGGTTCCTTCAAACGGGCCTCGGCGGCTTCACCGGCGGGCGCCCCGGACATGGCAGGAGCGGCAGTGCTCGTGCGGCGTCCGGGTGTGGTGGTGATGGAGGTGGTGATGCGCGGGATGCGGGGGACGACGACCTTGACGCGGCCGGTGTTCTGCCGCGGGCACGCGATGAGGAACTCGCCTTCGCGGCCGCGTTGTCCGACGGGGGACAGGCCCGTGGTCACCAGCCGCAGCAGCTCGGAGTCGTTCGGGTCGAGGCCGAGGAACTCCAGCCCGCGGCGGGCGCGTTCGCGGTCCGCGGTGCGGGCGAGCGCCCGGTAGGCCATCAGCCCGCGGTCGGGACCGAGTTCGGCGGCGTCGTGCGAGCCGGCGATCAGGCCCGCGCCGTGCTTGCGGCCGTCGTGGAGGATCTCGTGGACCAGGGCGGTGCCCTCGGCCGACGAGGTCAGCCAGTACAGCTCGTCCAGTACCACGGCGGTGAACCGCTCCGGGTCCTCGAACGCGGTCTGCCGGGCGATCGCCGCGATCAGGTAGAGGACCGCGCGCCCGATCAAAGCTTCCAGCGGCTGCTGATGCAGGACCTCCGGATTCTCGAACGCGGCCTTGGGCGGCAGCCTCAGACCGGCCGTCGTGATCACGCTCATGTCGGAGGCGCTCGAGGCGTCCAACCGCACGGGCGGCAGGTTCGGGTCGAACACCATCGCGGCGAGAGGGTTACTGGCCACGACGCGGATGAGGCCGGCGAGGGTGGCGGCCGCGTCCTGCCGCTTGCCCACCTCGCGCTTCGCCATCTCCTGAAGGACCTGGAGCACGCGGTGCATGGACGGCCGCTTGCTGGCGGCGGCCTGTTCGACGGCGTGGTGCAGGACCTCCCCGTTGGTGCTCATCGGGCCGATGCCGAGCTGCAGAGTGAGGTAGGACAGGGCGTAGTGACGGCCTTCGGGCCCGGCGAACATGCGCAGCGGGTCGATGGACACCTCCGCCTGGGCGGCGTCGATGATCTGGCAGCGGCCCGCGGCAGCAGTACGGGCAAACTTGGCCCATTCCCGCACCGGGGTGCGGTCGATACAGATGGCGACCCCGCCGCGCGCCCACACCGACTCGGAAATCAACTTCTCCAGGACGCTCTTGCCGGCGCCGAGATCGCCGATGATTCCCATGGAGGCGGAGGCGTCCTGCTTAGGCGCGTCCGCCACGTTGATCATGACGGGGCGGGTGGTGCCGCAGTCCAGGTCGAGGCCGAGGAGCATCCCGTTGGGGTCGCCGACCTCCGCGGCGGTGAACGCGCCGGAAAGTGCCCAGTCCTCAGAGACCTGGTGCTGGGTGAACTCCCGCACCACACCGGGCCGGACGGTGCCGGGCAGCCCGAGGGTGAACAAGGCCTCCTGCAGCCCGGCGGGGCGCACGGCGCGGTAGTCGGCGCCGCCCAGCAGTGCGGCCAGGGCCCTCGCGCGGGCGTCGCAGACGGCGGCGGTAGGCCCCCACACTGTCAGCACCGTCACCGACTGGACCTCGACCTCCACGCTGGTGCGTGACAGGCGCGCGTCCAACTCATCCAGGTCGCGGGCGGCGTCGGTCAGCGAGGCGGGCATGCCGGTGGGACGGGCGTCGTACTGGTCGGCCTGGTCGATGAGTTCGTTCTTCTTGCGCCGCACCTGATCCCGAGCCTTCTCCGCCGCCACCAGCGTGAGGTCGACGGTGTAGTCGACGGGGAAGTCCAGGCTCTCCAGCTGCGCGAACAGGTCGGCGGCGTCCTGGCTCACGGCGGGCGGGCACTCAGCCAGTACCAACTGGGCCTGGTAGCCGGTGCCGGTGTCGGATTCGACCTGCAGCCACCGCCGCCGAAGCGGGGAGGATGTGTTGAGCCGCCACCAGGCATTGCGGCCCGAGCGCGTGATCCGGTCTGCGCCCGCCAGGTCCTCGGCGTCATCGAGCGCAGGATCGATGCCGCCTTCCTGGAGGCGGACCTGGCCGAGGTCGGCGTAGCTGGGGGAGTGCAGCACACCGCTGCGGATCTGCCCGCCGTACAGGTTGCTGGTCTCGGCTTCGGTGAGCAGGGGTTCGGCCAAGCCGCGGTGCAGGGCGTGCTGGATCATCCACACGGTCTCCGCCGGGCGGGCGGGCCGGTAGGCGACGCTGCCGGCGAGCGCAGCTTCCACCCGGGCCGCTTGCTCGCGGTAGGAGGTCACCTCGCGTTGCGCCACGGGCGTGGCCCGCATGCCCAGCATCGGCGCGACGTCCGCCCAGGCCGCGCCGAGCGACGCGGTCACCTGTCCGCCGGCGGCGTCGTTGTGCAGCGGCACCGCCAGCCACAGCGTGCGGCGGTGCATCTCCTGGCCGTCCAGCAGATCCAGCGTCGCTTCGACGTTCTCCACCCACGGATGCGTAGCGCCGGAGGGCTGGTCGCCAGGCTCGATGCCCTCGATCATGCGCAGCGCGATCTCGCCCGGGTCGACCTGTGCGCACAGCCCGAACAGGCGCGGCGCCCCCGTCAACGAGCGGATCAAGTGTGTGACCTTCGCGAGCTGCTCGTCACGGACTGCGGGGGGCACGTAGGTGCCCTGGACGATCTCCTCACGCTGTCCGCGCGCGTCCGGGCCCGGGTGCAGCCGGTAAAGCGCCCACACGCTGCCGTGTGTCGACCAGGCGAGGTGCCCGGCGATGTGACGGACCGGCACCCTCATCGCGCACCCCCCGCCTGTCCGGCGAGGGCGAGCAACTGCTGCACACCCGACACCGGCGCCACGGCGGGATCGGCTGGTTGCGTGCGGCGACGCCGCGCCAACGAGCGGCCCGCACCCGGACGCGCGTCCGGGGACGGCGCCCGTGCGGCACGTGGCCGAGCCGCACGGGGCGGCGTGGTCTTGTCCGTGGCGGGGCCTGGTGCGTGCGCATCCTCGATCGTGAAGCCGCCGAGCAGGGGGCGGGGAGCGTGGTCGCGGGCGGCGCGCCCGCCGATCCGTCCTCCGTGCGGCTGCCACACCAGGAGCATCCAGCCCAGTGCCGCCTGCAGCGGGGCACGGCCCTGGATCCGTGGCCGGCGTACCGTCCAGATCGTCAGCACCCACGCAGCGATCGGGACCGGGCCCATCCACGACCACCAGCTGATGGTCTTGACCAGGAGCAAGCCGCCGCCGACAGCGACCATGATCTGCGCGGGCGTGTACGGACCCAGCGGGATCCTCCAGTCGGCGACTTTGCCCAGCACCCAGGGGTGGCGGCGGGCGGCGGTGTAGAAGCGGCTCACCCGCCCCGCGGCGGTCACAGCGCGCCTCCGGCACCCTGGCCGCCCTGCCGCGTGACAGGCGCGGACTGGACGACGGCGGGGGCTCTGGGCGCACCGTGGGCCGGGTTTTTGACCTCGTCCTCGAACATGTCGGCGAGGTCTTCGCGGGAGTCATACAGCCCCAGCGCGATGATCATCAGGAGCAGTGCGCCGATCCCGGCTTTGAGGCTGAAACGCTGGATCATGATGATGACGACGAGGCAGATCAGCCCGGCCTGCAGCCCCTTGGCCGCCCAGTCCTCCAGCATCGCGATCCACGAGTCGCCGAGGTCGTCCAGCTTTCCGGCGAGCATCAGAGTCTGCACGCTGTTCACCGGGCGCCCCCGTCCTGGGCGGTCCCGGACTCGAGGGCCGCAACGTCCCACCGGCCCGAGCGGGCCGTGAGGGTGAGCTCGTACGCCAGCGGCCACCGCCCTACGTCATCTCGGGCCTCGACCGCCGCGTATACGCGCACCGTGGTGCCGTCGGCCGGCACCTGCTCGGCGGCCGCGGCCTCCTCAACGGCTGACAGGTGCTGGACGGTGAGCGTCGTGTAGGGGGCGGGGGAGAGGACCGTGAGCTTCACGCCGGGCGCCAGATAGCGGTCGACCTCGCTGGCCGCGGTCAGGAAGGCGGCAAGGAACTCCTCCACGGTGGAAGCCAGATCACCCTCGGGGACAGCCACCCGGTACGGCGACGCGGGCACCGCGGCCCGGGCCGGACCGGCCACCACACCGGGAGCACCCGTCACCGTGAACGAGGCACCCCTGCGGTCCGCGGCCACCGGCACGGCGAAGTACCGCACCGACCCATCGGCATACTGCGCAGCCACCGTCACCGACCACGCGTCCTGCGAGCGCTGCGCACTGCGCACCGCCGCAACCGACTGCAGCGCCGGCTGCGCATCCGCGGCCGGGTCGGGCAGGCCGACGTCCGGCGCCATCGACTGCGCAAGCCGCGCCTGCGCACTCGTGGCGTCATCAACGCTGCTGCGCAACCACACGCTCACGAACAACTGCGCATAGCCGCCCGGATCGGCGGCAGCCGCGCTGCGCACGACGGCGGGCCTGGCAGAGGTGGCTGCCTGAACCGTGGTCGGGGTGGAGGCAACGGCAACGCACAGGGCGATGGGGCCGGCCGCGATGGCGGTCCACACCGCCAGGCGCGAGAAGCGGACCCGGCGCCGCATGGCCTCCAGCCCGGCGCCTTCCGCTATCGGCGCCACACCCTTGCTCTGCGAAGCCTGCTTGCCAGGGGACATCATGAACTCCCAGGTCAGATCCGTCGTGGCTGACCTCGAGAAAATCCGCAGACCCCGACCAGACCACCGACCACGAGAGCCCGACCACGGTCACGATGGGGACACGAGGCCCGTGGTCGGGGCCGTGGTCGGACCACGACCCCGACCACGCGGCCGGCCGGGACCAGCGGCGTCCCGATGACGACCGCTGCGAGCGGGACCCGTGCGACCTGGAACCGGCCCTGCGCACCGAGGCACCTGGGTCTGCGCACGAGAAACCCCAGACCTCCGTGGGCGGACTGCGCAGCCGATGCATGCTGCCGGATGACTGCGCAGGATCACGTCCCGATCGCGCAGCCTGGCCGGGCAGCCGGGATGCACAGCCGCTGCGCACCGGGCTGAAGGAGCGTGGTCAGGGCCGACCACAGACCCGACCACGGCAGCTAGACGGCCTCCGTTGCCGGATCGTGACCGGTGGTCGGGGCTCATGGTCGCCAGCCTGGTCGGGGCCGGCGGGTGAGCTGACACGTATGGAGCACACGCACGCTTGCGCAGCCACGACCGCCGGCCGTCTCAGTGCGGCGGGGCCGGCGTGCTGCCCGGGCCGCCGTGCGCAGCTTGCTGGGGCAGCACGGTGGTGAGCCGCTTCGGGGCGGGGATCCGCAGGGGCGTGATGGCAGGCGATCAGTTCACGCAGATCGCCAACGCCCTGTTCCGCGACACCCAGCTGTCGTTCAAGGCCAAAGGCATGTTCGGAATGCTCTCCACGCATCGGGAGGGCTGGCGGATGACCGTCGCGGACATCGCCCGCCGCGGCCGGGACGGCGAGGCAGCCGTGAAGAGCGGACTGAAGGAGCTGGAGAAGCACGGCTTCCTGGTCCGCGAGCGCGAACGTGATCATGACAGCACCCTCGGCGCGGCCGCCTACGTCATCACCGACCTGCCTGCCCTGCAAAACCCCAGGCCGCAGCCAGAGTCGGGTTTTCCACCAGTGGATAACCCTACGTCGGTTAATCGCCCCACTAAGAACACCATCGTTAAGAAGACCGACAAGCAGAAGACCCACCCCATCCGTCCGTGCGGCCGCGACGCAGCCGCACGCACGAACGGCGGCCCCTGCGAGGCGACCACGGTGTCGGCACCGCCGCCCGCGGCAGACGACATGCATCCGGGAATCCGACTGCTGCTGGAGATCGGGGCGAGCCGCCCTGAACTTCTGCTGACCGGCAAGCCGCTGACCGACCAGCGGCGGGTGGTGACCGTCATGCCGGACGCCGGCTGGAGTCCCGCGCAGCTGCGTCACATCATCACCGCCCGGCCTTTGCCGCATCCGGTACGTACCTCGGTCGGCGCGATCACCGCAGCCCGGCTCCGTGCCGCCCAGGCCTACCCGCAGCCCGGCATCGCGGCCAGCCACCACGACACGCCTGCCGGGGACGACCCGCGGCCGACCACCTCCGCTGCCGCACGCACAGTATGCGAGGCCCTCACCTACCGCGCCCTGGTCGAATGCGCCGGCTGCGGCGTTCCCGGAACCGCCCCTAGCGAGGACCTCTGCCGGCCTGCCTCGGCTGGCCACTGTGCCGCACCTGCCCAGGCCCCACTTTCCGCCGCGCCCGCCCCCAAGGAGACGGCCGCTGCACCACGTGCGCCTCAGCCCTGACCAACCAGCCGGAAAGCGGCAGCCCATGACAGACCCCCTCCGCACTTCACCGACCGCGGTCGCCCGTCACGAGCGGCCCTCGTTCCGCCCGCACGCCCGGGCCCGCGAACACCCCCGCGGCACCGTCCGCCGCGCTGCGCCACCGCACATCTGCTTCATCCAGGCCGCCGACGGATGAGACCGAAAAGAACTGAAGCCGCGTCGGCGAGATCGGCCAGCGCCGGACCCACGAGCGGCACATCACGCTGAAAGGACGCTTTCTCATGTCGCAGCCCCAGCCTGGCCCCGCCGCCCGCACCGCGGACGTCTACTTCCTCTTCGCCCACGAGCCGTACTACCCCGGCCCCGGTACCCGGGAGATCAACACGACCCTGGTGGCCGCGAAGTCCCTGCTTCATCCACACGTGCGCCAGCCCGACGGCGCCCGGATCCACTGCCTCCTCACCCAAGGGCACGCGCCGGGCGAAATCGTTCCGCTGGCCACCCTCACCCACGGACTTGACGGCGGCGCCGACTGGCCGACGATCGGCGACGGGGAGGCCGTCACCACCGACCTGCTGCAGCTCGTCTACGACGGACAGTGCGATGCCCTCAGTCTCGGCTTGCCGGGAATCGCACGTGCTCTCATCTGCACGGGACCACAGAGCCAGGTACGCACCTTCGACGCCGCAGGCGACGACTTCATCATCTACGGAGCGGCAGAGCGTGCCGACGTCCTGGAGGGCATCGGCGGATTCCTGGCCGGCCTCGTAGCAGAAAGGGAGCTCTGGCCCGGCGAGGGCCTGCTCGCTCCGCTCTGCCGACGCGCGTGATCAAGAGGATCAGACTTCCCCGGTACCCTCGTACGAGCGAGCGCGTTCCTTTTGCAGCTCAAGGGCAGGCCATGAGGTTTTGCAGGGGGCTCAGCTCCGCCACGACTGGGTCTCGGCCTGGTGAACCTTGATGTAGTGCATGGCCTGACGTACGAGCGTGTGACCATGCGCTCGAACCGGGTTCGCTTACCGCGCTTGCTGGGCAACGATGGCTGGCCTGGAAAGCCCTCAGACTCGCGAAGCGACGGGTTCGCGGGTGGCTGCATAAGCCTGATCGTCTTGCTCATCGAAATCCCGGTCGCCCTTCTGCTGGGGCTGACGTCGGTCATCCGGGGATGGGGCCGTGCGGACGAGCAGGCCGTGGCACCCCCGATGGACTGGGTTCCGCTCCTGTGGCTCGGCGGGTTCACGCTGGGAGTACTCGTGATCGCCGTCATCTTCCTGTACGCGGCACATCCGTTCGCAGGCGCGGTCCAACTATTCGTGGCAGCCATCGCACTGCTCTTCACGATCGCCGCTTGGCACAACCAGTACGAGCGTGCCCATCCGCCTCCGCTCCCAACGAAGGCCGGGCTGTCGCACGCTCCTCCGCACCGCGTGACGGACCGGTAGGACCCATAGCGGCGGATGCCGAAGCACAAAGCCATCCTGAGAGCCCGGTCACAGGTTGGGGCCTCGCCGCGCCGCCCGGCGCTGCCCTTGCGAAGCACTGCATCAGCCGGAGCCGCTGATGACCGGCGGGGAGGGCGTCTCAGTCCTCCCCGCTCAGCGCCTCTCCTCCATTGATCCGCAACGGTGGATCTGACGAAGTGGAGTCATTACAGGTCGGTCCACGGGCGGGGCTTGCCGCCGGTCAGAGGGACCCATACGGGCTGGGCGGGACCGTGTTGCTCGATGTCTTCCAGTACGGCGGCTCCGAGCGGGACTTCGCGGGCGAGGGCGGCGACGAGCGGGTGCTGAGAGACCATGGCCTGCAGATCGCTGATCCGGTGGTCGAGCCTGGCCCGGGAGGCGCCGGTGAGCACGAAGAGGAGGCGGGGGAAGACCGGGTACCAGCGGAGCCATGCAGGGTGTGCGGCGGCCGGTCTGCGGCGGCCGACGGGCTGGGCTTCGTACTGGAGCAGGCGGGCGTATTCGATCAGTTTCACGGCGAGGCGCTCGCTGCTCATGGTGGTGCGGTCGACCTCCAGGAAGGCACGCAGCTTCCACCGGTGATCGCCGTCGATGACGGTGTAGTACATGACAGCATCGGCCACGATCCGTTCGCCTTCGCCGATCGAGTGGGACACCTCAGGTGTCCAGTCCCACGGGCCGTGCTCGTGCCCCAGCTGGCGGGCGTCCGCGGCAAAAGCCAGGTGGCACCGCACGACGGCGAGGGTGTGCGGGGTCTTCAGGGAGGCCGCCGTGGTTGAGGTGATGGGGTAGGGAGGCCGTCCTCGAAGGACCGGCAGATCTCGGGTCAGACGTGCGCCTTCCTGTGTGAGGTACCAGGCGTTGGTACGTGAGCGGTGTGCATCCGGAAGTAGGGTGCGGTCGACGAAACCGTTGGAGCGCAGCTTGTTCAGCACGCGGGACAGCAGCTGTCGCGTGCCGTCCGGCCGCAGCATCCGACGCAGCTGGCTGGTCGTGGCGATGCGGTGCTGGGCGAGCGCGGCCAGCACCTGGTGGCTTAGGGGTTCAGCTGGGCTGAGGGCCGGGCTCGTGGCCAGGGTGCTGGTCATGCGAACTCCCTCTCATTCCAGCGGCGCGAGAGCCGCAGCCGCATCTTGAACGGAAGGTCTCGCGAGATCGACAGCGGTGGCAGTCGGGCTGCTCGTGCCGCGTTTTCGGTGCCGCAGCCGCGGCATGTCCAAGCACTGCTCATGGGGGTGTTCCTTCGCGGGCTGTGGTGGTCTTCCGTCAGAACCTTCGGTTGCTGACGAGGAAACCGGCGGGCCCCGACCAGATCTCCGACCACAGAGCCCCGACCACGGTCACAGAATGGAAACGGCCTCGTGGCTTGCCGCGTGGTCGGCGGCCCCACCACGGGCCGTGCCGACGCGTAGTTCGTCTCTGTGAAGTCCGGTGACCCCACCGGCCAGGCCATCAAACGGACTGCGGGGCAGGCAGGGCCACCAGAAGTTCGGCGATGGCCGGTCCGCAGCAGCCGGGGCTGCTGCGGGGCGTGGTGGCGAGCCACGCCATGCCGGCCATCGTGCGACACCCGGCCCGCAAGGGACCAACGTCCAAAGCCGGCTGTCGCGTTCATGGGGCGGTGCGCGGAGGTCCGCTCACCGCCGGGTACTACTGCCTCGACCGCTGGGCGGCCTGCTGGAGGATGCGCCGGCGCGTCCACCGCCGGCGCCCGTTCTGGCGCCCGGCATTCTCGGCGACCCCGTCGGTGGTCTTCAGCAGCGGAAGGTTGCCCTGGGACAGGCTGCTGGAGAAGGAGCCGACGCTCTTGTACCCCAGCAGGGCGGCCGCCTGGCTCGCCCCCAGGAGCTCGTCGGGATCGCCGTCGACAGGAACGTCAGGCAGAGGCGGTGCCTCCTTGGCTCCGGCTCGTCTGCCGCGGCCGGGCCGGCTGGCCATCCACTCCTGCAGGGTCTGCACCTTCCAGAGCTGGCGGCGGTAAGGGCTCTCCGCCGTGCCCTTCTCTTCGACGACGTCCGGTTCGGGGAAGTAACCGGGGTGGTCGCGCACGAAGGTGGTGACCTGGTTGGAGTTCTTGTAGCCGAGGTACCTCGAGGCCTCCGCCGCGTTCAGCAACGTGTCCGGGGCGAGCGAGGGCGGTGCGTGTTCAGCGAGCCGTGCCGGCGCCCGGCGGGCGAACCACTTGGTGACCTCCGCGTGGTCCCACAGGCGGGCGCGGCCGCGCTTGCCGACAGGCTCGGGGAATGTCTCGCCGGCCGCGTTCTCAGCACGCTCGGTATAGAGGCCGGTGATCCGTGCGGGTGTCAGGCCCTGTTCAGCCGCGATCTCGGCAGCGTCGGCCAGGCGAGGCTCACGGCGCGAGGCCATGGCAGAACCGTCCGTCCTGTCAGCAGTGAGCCGGCCAGCCCGACTCACAAAGCAAATAATGGCAGGAGTTTCGGTTGGAGGTCCAGTCCGCGGCTCAAGGTTTCTCCCCGACGACGCGCTCACGGCTCACGGCCTACTCCTCAGGGACCAAGCAGATACCGCGGCGCGCGGCGGCCTCGGCCATCTCCGCATACGCCATGGCGGCGGGCGTCATCTCCCACTCGACCAGGGCCAGCAGCAGGACCACCTCGTCGCGGTCCTGCGACGGATTACAGGGTATGCCGGCGGTGTCCGCGGCGAACATCAGATCCGCGGTGGCCAGCCCGCCGAGACGTGCTGCCACATCCCGGTGCAGGTCCTGAAGACCCTGCTGGTACAGCTCGTTCGTCTCGCTCAGGAGCAGCACCAGGTCCTCGCCGTGGCTGGCCGGTGCCGCCGCAGCGAGGTCGAGGATGCGCTGGGTCGTAGTCATCGTCAATGAGTATCCCTCTCGGATGGGGGTGAGCGCCGGTGTGGTGGTCAGCTGCAGCCATCGCACCCGGCGGCGCTATGCAGGAGCTCGCCCGGCCCGGTCCGGGCCTTGGAGTCCCATGTGGGCGGCTTACGCAAGGCGGCGTGGACGTCGCGCTCCATCCGCTCGAAGTCCTCCGTCTCCTCAACCTCGACGCCAGGGTCCGGTGCGTCGCGCCGACGCGACAGCGCGATGACCTCGGCCATGGTGATGTTCGGGTTGAACGGCACCAGGCGGACGCGTTCGACCAGCGCGCACAGCTCGGCGAGCCGCGGGCGACGCCCGGCGGTCAGCAGCAGATCGCGGTGGTTGGCCAGGGTGCAGGCCGAGCACGAACAGCGACTGGAACCACGCCGGTCCTTGGCGCCGGGGTACGAGTCGTAGCACCAGTGGTAGGGCAGCCCGGCACTGATCGTGCGCTCCCAGACCTCCTCGGTGGTGACCTGGTGGGCGGGTAGCCACTCGTCGACGACCCGGGCCGAGTTGTCGGTCGTACGGCGCCACATCTCCCGGTTGCGGCGGTCCGCGCTTTCCTCAGCCCGCATCCCGAGCACGTTTGCGAACATCAGCTGGCCGTCCGTCTCCTTCCTGAGCGCGCGGACCTGCGGCGTGAACGCCTGGTACACCATCTTTGTCTTCCACGGGCCGGTGCAGGTGCGGGCCCGACCGAGCCAGGGCCAGTCGCCTCGCTCCGCGATGAAAGTCAGCAGGTCGAATGGCACCCGTTCACCGTCGACTTCACGGCTGCGCCGGACCTCGATGTGCCGCTCGGGCGGCACGCCGAGGGCCTGGCTGTGCTGTGCTGCGAGTTCGCTGGCACTCGGCCAGCGAACCCCGTCCACGGTGACGGCGGGCCATTCCATCGGGCCCAGACTTGCGTGTGCGGTCCAGACGCGGTCGGCGACGCCGGCCTGGCGGGCGGCGTCCATCGCGATCGCTCCGGCCACGAGTCCGTCCTTCCCGCCGGACAGGTTGATGACAATGCGGTGCCGGGTTGCGGCGAACTCGACTGGGTCGACGTACAGGGTGCTGGGATTCGACATGGTTCCGTTCCTTCAGGGATGGGTGACGGGCGTCCCTGACGGGACGGCCGCGGTGGCAGCACGGCCGCGCAGCTGCGAGCGGTCAGACCCCGACTCGTTCGGGGTCGGCCTGCTTGGGATAGGGCTGTCGAGCAGGGAGGCCGAGCTTGATCTGCTCCCGCTCACGCCGGCTTCGGCCGAGCCGCCATACGTAGCGGTGCGCGCCGCGGTGCCGCACGTTGCGGGCACCGACCGCGACCAGGGCATCCCGGAGCCAGACCGTCGGGATGCAGCCAGCCCGCGGCACGGGCGCTCCGAGCGCGACGAGCTGGGCTTCGGCGTACTCGTGGCCCTGCTCCTGGCGGCGGATCTTCTGCGCCGCACGTTCGGAAGCGCGCGGGTTCGTGGATTCCCGGACGTGATGACGCCGGAACCGGATCGTGTGCGGCGCCCAGACATCGACGAGCGCGCGGGTTGAGGGTCAGCGGTCCCGCCCGTAACTTATCCATTTGGTTGCCGGGGGTGTACGCGCGTAGATGGTGGCGTCAGGAAGGAACCGACTTTCCAATGGGGACCTAGACGACGCCCGCTGCGCCGCCCCGTGGAGCGCGGTGCCGACCTCGACGGCGTGGTCGCGCCGAACAACCACAAAGTGGCTCATCCCGAGCTCAACTTCAGTCGTCACACAGATAGTCACGCACAACGACAGAGGGCGCGTCCTAGATCTAGGACGCGCCCTCTGACCTGCTACTTAGCTGTCGGGGTGGCGGGACGTGAACCCACGACCTCTTCGTCCCGGACGAGAGGTCGGGTGGTGATCTCGCCTGCGCGGATGACGTTTGACCTGGCCAGGGGCGTGGTCTCATTGCTCTTGTGTCGTGCGGGACAGGCTCCGTGAGCAAGTCGGCTCCCGTATGGCTCCCCGCTTGTCAGGGGCGGCGGCCCGTCCGCGCTAGCGGGCGAGGGCGAGTGCCTGCGCCTCGTCGAGCAGGTCCCGCAGTGTCGAGGTGGTGGACGCGACGGCGGTGGCGAGCAGTGCCGGGCCGCCCGCCAGCGGTGCGAGGACGGCACACCCTTCCTTGGCGCCGTTGCCGAGCAGTACGGGGTCTCGCCGGACGTCGAGGTGCGGGTCCACGACCAGGAGCTGGCCGACGGCGCGGTGCCCGTTCAGGACGGCCGGTCCGTCCCAGCCGGGTTCCGGTGCCCCGTAGGCCGTGCGCTGGTCGAGCAGCGGGCGCCCGGCGTGGTGGACCAGCATCCGGCTGACGAGGTGGCCCGGCTCCTCGTCGGCCCGGCCCAGGTGCTGCTCTTCCCGCAGTAGCAACCGTGCGGTGGCGGCGAGTTCGACCGTGTACGTCTGCCGCAAGTTGCTGCCAGCGGCGCTGATCAGGGGCTTCGGCAGCCAGCGCAGCCGGGCGTGTTCCCCGACGGTGAGCCGCACGTCGTAGGTGGCCGCGTCGGTGGTGGGGCCGCGCAGGGCGAGCGTGGCAGCCACCGTGATGACCTCAAGCTCGGCCCGGTCCTCGGCGGTGATGTCGAGCGTGAGCCGGTCGCCGCCGAGCGGGGCGTACATCGCGCTGATGATGCCCACCGTCGCGGCGTTGCCGCCGGTACGCATGCGCCGCAGGTAGAAGGGGCCGTCGCTGCGCAGTTGCGGAAGGACAGTGGCGTGTCCGTTGTGCGCGGCGCGGATGCGGGCCGTGGCACGTACGCCGTTCGGGTGTCCGGCGGGCTCCTGGGGACCAGTCGCAGGTGCGGCGCGGGCAACCGGGGTCCGCGGGGCGAGTGGGGGGGCGGGGCTCATACGGCTGCCCCGGCGCGCCACTTGGCGAGGTGGCCGGTGACCCAGTCGGCGACCTCACGGATGCCGTCGTCGGAGGTGAGGCTGGTGAAGATGACGGGAAGGTCACCGCGCTGGCGCCTCGCGTCGAGGGCCATGGTGTCCAGGTCCGCGCCCACGTAAGGGGCGAGGTCGGTCTTGTTGACGATGAGCAGGTCGGCGGTGGTGATGCCAGGGCCGCCCTTGCGCGGGATGTCGTCGCCGCTGGACACGTCAATGATGAAGATCTGCACATCGACCAGGCCCTTGGAGAAAGTGGCGGTCAGGTTGTCGCCACCGGACTCGACGAGCACCAGATCGAGCGGATGGTGGACCTCCTCCAGCTGTTCGACGGCTTCGAGGTTCGCGGAGATGTCGTCGCGGATCGCGGTGTGCGGGCAGGCGCCGGTCTCGACGGCGGTGATGCGCTCGGGCGGCAGGACAGCTTCGCGGCGCAGGTACTCGGCGTCCTCGCGGGTGTAGATGTCGTTGGTGACTGCGGCGATATGCCACTGGTCGCGCAGGGTGCGGCAGAGCGCGGCAACGGTCGCGGTCTTGCCGGAGCCGACTGGACCGCCCAGGCCCACCCGCAGAGCGCGGCGGCTGCCGTCGGGACGGAGCGGCTCCGCACTGGAGGTGTAACGCTGGGGGAAGATCTCGGGGTGGTCGAGGTGCATGTGAACTCCGTTGTGCAGTAGAGGGCTCGGGGTTATGAGGCGAAGAGGCGCACGGTCCAGGCGGCGTGCTGCTCCCCGGTGATGTCCAGCAGGGGCGAGGAAGCCGACGGCAGTGCGTCGAGACCCTCCGTCGTGGCGCGGGTCGCGGCATCGGCCGCGGCCTGCGCGACGTCGTCGGTCTCGGGGCCGAGGCGGGCCAGCAGACCTGAGGCGTCGAGCGGGTCAAGGCTCAGCAGGCGCACCGCCGCGGTGGCCGGTCCGCTGATGTTCTCGTACGCAGCGGCATGGGCGGCGTCCACCGGGGCGAGCCAGGCAGCGCGGGCTGCCAGACCCAGAACGACGGGCTGGTGAGCACCCTGGGGACGCGCGGCGGCCAGCTCTTCGAGCGCGGCCGAGGGGAAGGTGGCACGGGCCGCACGCAGCATCTGCCGGCCGAGCTTGCGGGCGACGGCGCGCAGCGCGGGGGCGGGGGTGCGTGCGTCGGCGGCGTCGTCCAGCAGCAGCGGGTCGAGCCCGGCGGCGGCCGCGGCGGCCAGTCCGGCCATCGTAAGACCGGTGGTGTGCAGGCGCCCGCGGCAGAACGCCGCCAGGCTGTCGGTGTCGTGTACGGCTCCGTGGGCGACCGCGGCCTCGACGCCGCCGGAGTGGGCGTGCCCGCCGGCGGGAAAGCGGCCGTCGGCCAAAAGGAGCAGGGCTGCGCGGCTCATGGGCGAGCGGCCGCCTTTCGCGGGGTCGGAGGGCGAGGCGGTGCCTCGGGCTGGCGTCGTGCCCGCCCGGTGCCCGGCGTGGCGCCGTCGGCCGAGCGGGCAGGCGCCGGATCAGAAGAGGAAATACCGCTGCGCCATGGGCACTTCGCTGACGTAGGCGCGCGGCACGGTCACACCGTTGATCTCGGTACGGGAGTCCCCCGTCGTCGCGCCGCCGATGGAGACCTCGAAGGTGTTGTGGTCGACTTCGAGCGTGAATTCCTCGGCGGATGCCCCCTGGGCGGGTGCCCCCTGAGCGACCTTGTTGTTCAGCAGCATGTTCTCTTTCATGATGCCCCGGGTGTTCGTGATCGCGAAGAACTCCTTGTTGAGACCGGTTGTTCGCATCGGGCCACCCGGAGAGCCCCAGGGGGCTGTAGTGGCCTGAGCAGCCCGAGAACTCACAGCCGCAAACAGGGCCGGCAGGCTCGGCAGGTTCGGCGGGCTCGGCACGTTCAGCCGGGTCAGCAGGTTCGACAAGGCCGGAAGGTCCAGCTTTTTCTGCTGGTTCAGCTGGTTCAGCTGGTTCAGCTGTTTCAGCAGGTTCGACAGGGCCGACGCGTTCGTCAGCTTCAGCTTGCCGAGCAGTTTCGATACGTCCGACAGGCTCGACAGTCCCAGCTGTTTCAGCAGTTCCTTCAGGCCGCGCCGTTTCGACAGATCCACGTCCGACAGGTTCAGGTTCGACAGGTTCAGGTTCGACAGGTCCAGGTCCAACAGCTTCGCCAGCTTCGCCAATTTCGCCAGATCCGTTCGGATCGCCGTGATCGCCTTGTCCGACAGGGTCGACAGGCCCAACTGCTTCAGCAGGTCCGCCAGGTCTGCTAGATCCGACAGGTTCAGCTGGTTCAGCAGGTATGCCAGGTGCGCCGGCTTCGACAGGTCCAACGCCGCGATCGGAATGGGTTTGGCGGTGCCGAGTCGCCGGTTCAGCTTGGCCGCCTGGCGTGGGGCGGCGAAGTTCACCGAGTTGCTTCCCGGGGCGTTACCGGTGGAGCCCCAGACCGGCCGCGGCAGGTAGGGCTGCGGTGTCGTGATCGAGGCGTTGGGGTCACCGGTCTGCGCGTACGCGATCTGGCCGCGCTTGAGGATCCTGTGCGGCTTGACGCCGAAGAACTTCGGCTCCCACAGCACAAGATCCGCCATCTTGCCCGTCTCCACGGATCCGACATACTTGTCGATGCCGTGCGCGATCGCGGGATTGATCGTGTACTTGGCGACGTACCGCCGCGCCCGGTAGTTGTCGTTCGGCTGCCGCGCCTCTGGATTCTCCTTGAAAGAGTGGTCCCCCGGACCCTGATTGTCCACTTTGTTGTCATCGGTTTTCTCAGTGTCGTTATCCTCGGCGATCGTTCGGATCTTCGCGTACGTCCGGTCTTCGGGCAGTGTGCCGTAACGGACCTTCATGACGTGCGCGGTCTGCCAGGTGCGCATGACCATCTCGCCGATGCGCCCCATCGCCTGGGCGTCCGAGGACATCATCGAGATGACGCCCATGTCGTGGAGCAGGTCCTCCGCCGCCATGGTGGACGGCCGGATGCGGGAGTCCGCGAAGGCCATGTCCTCCGGAACGTCCGGGTTGAGGTGGTGGGCCACCATCAACATGTCGATGTGCTCCTTGACGGTGTTCACCGTGAAGGGCCGGGTGGGGTTGGTTGATGCGGGCAGGACGTTCGGCTCCTTGGCCAGCTCGATCATGTCCGGGGCGTGGCCTCCTCCGGCGCCCTCGATGTGGAAGATGTGGACGGAGCGCGGCTTGCCGGTCTTTCTGTCCTTGAAGGCGTCCTTGGTGCTCTCCAGGAATCCGGCCTCGTTGAGCGAGTCGGCGTGCAGGGCGAGCTGGATGTAGTTTTTTTCGCAGAAGGTCAGCGCCTGGTCGATCACCGCGGGTGTGGCACCCCAGTCCTCGTGCAGCTTGAGGCCGATGATGCCGGCGTCCAACTGCTCCTGCAGCGCCGCCATGTTCATCGTGTTGCCCTTGCCGAGCAGTCCGATATTGACCGGGAACTCGTCCAGGGCCTCGAAGAGCCGGGTGATGTGCCACGCGCCCGGAGTCACGGTGGTGGACGCGCTGGCCTCGGCGGGGCCGGTGCCGCCACCGATGAGGGTGGTCACGCCCGAGGCCAGGGCCTCGTGGATCTCATCGGGACAGATGAAGTGGACGTGAGTGTCCACGCCGCCCGCGGTGAGGATCCGGCCGTTACCGGCGATGACCTCGGTGCTCGGGCCGACCACGAAGTTCTTTGCCTTCCATCGACGGTTGGCAGGGGCGTCCTCATGCCATGGCGGAACGGCTTCAGCCGCCACCGGACCTCGGGAGGGATACGTGAAGTCGATCTCGTCCATTGTCTCGGGGTTGTACGCCTTGCCGATGGCCTCGATGTTGCCGTCCTTGATGCCGACGTCGGCCTTGACCACACCCCACCAGTCGAGGATCAGGGCCCCCGTGATGACGGTGTCCACGGGATAGTGCCGCGCGTCACCGGCCTCCCACCGCGGGTTCTTGCCCTGGGAGTCGAAGTGGGACATGCCCATCGACTCCCGGAACATCTTCCCGCCGCCCCAGACCATCTCGTTGCCGCTGTGGCCCGGCCCGCCGGCCCAGTCGGCCTCGATCTCGACGGTGAGATCGGTGTCGGCCAGGCGGACACGGTCCTCGACGGTGGGCCCGTACAGGGTGGTGTACTCGGTCCGCTTCAGCTGGTTGCTGGCGTTCTTGTAGGTACCCATCAGACGTTCCCCTTGCGCAGACCCAGGATCTCCTCGGTAGCCGGTTCGGCGTCGGTGCCTTTGCTTTTGCTTTTGCTTTTGCTTTTGACAAATCCCTCGATATCGACCAGCTCGACGCGGCACACGTCTCCTGGTTCGAACCGCACGGACTTGCCTGCGGCGATGTTGAGTCGGCGCCCCTTCGCCTCGGTGCTTTCCAGGAGCGGTTTATAGGTCACGGACGTGTCGGTCGTGACCACCTGCTCAAGACCGGGATTGACCTCGGCGAAGTGGTAGTGCGAGCCGACCTGGATGGGACGGTCGGACGTGTTCTTGACCGTGATCGGCTTCATGCCCGGCTGCTCGCCCTGATCCTCTTCGTTCTGCACGTTGAAGAAGATCGACTCATGCCAGGCCGCTGCGTCATCACAAACGTCGCAACAAGCGTTCGCGTCGGGGGCCTCGCAGCCGACGGGGCAATGCGCCTTGCGCTCCTGGGGGTGCTCGATCTTGCCCGGGTGGACCCCGCCTCCTTGGGACTTCACCACGGCATCCGGGATGGGGTCGTGGATCGTCACCAGCTTGGTGCCGTCCGGGAAGGTGGCCTCCACCTGGAGAACTTCGATCATCTCCGGGACGCCGGTCATCAGGTCGGCGCGGGTGAGCAACTGCCGCCCCGAGTCCATGATGTCGCTGACCGACTTGCCGTCACGCGCCGCTTCGAGCGCGTGAGCGGTCAGCAAGGCCATGGCCTCGGGGTAGTTCAGGAGCAGCCCCCGGTCGCGGCGCTTTGCTGCCACGTCGGCCGCGACGTGGATCAGCAGGCGCTCCTGCTCATGCATAGTCAGATGCACGATGGCTCGTCTCTGTTGGTCGGATGGTGCTTGCGACCGGGTGATTCGGGGTCATGGACGATGCGCCCCGGACGGTACCGGACGCTCTCCATCATCAACGGAGAAAAAGGGTGAAAGCGCCTAATGCCGGGTGATCCACACCATCTGATGAACCCGGCGAGCGTGGCGTTGTCATCTGCTGGACAGAAAAAACGGTTCCCAATCCATCGGCACATGCGGCGAGCTGGGTAACTCCCCAGGGCTCCGTCGACACAGCCGCCGTCCTCGCGGGGTTCCCGAGCCGATAACCTCCGCCGGACCGGACTACCTCTCGCCTGGGCGACGGCATCGACTCCCACCTCAGTCGTCTCCGCGATACTCAGTCAGGACGACTTGCGCCGCGTCGCCGAACCACCGAGGTCGAGGGTCGGCACCACCCGATCGTCCTCGACACTGACGGAGCCCACATCAACCGTCCCAACGGCCTCACCGCCTGCAAGATCGCTGAGGCGAGGTCCCGCAGTGCGTTGGAGTGCGGCGGTGCCGAGTGGCCCCGAAGGGACATGAAGAGCGCTTGGCTTCCAGGAACCGGCAACGCGAGCGGGACTGAGCCAAGTCGGCCGCTTCGTCTCCCCTGCGGCGGACCCGACAGAGCGTCTACCAGCAGGTCGAACGTCGCCTCCTCATGGAGCGCCACCCGGAGCGCTGCCATGGCCGGGGCGAGACCCGCGTCCCAGACCGCGCTGACCGGCTAGCGGCAGTCCGTCGCCCCTACGACACCACGCGTTCAAGTTCAGTAACTGGCCGCGAGCGGGGAATGTCAGTTACCGCTATCACGGGGCCAACTGCTTCAGAGCCCGGACTATGACTGTGCGCTCGCTACGAGCGCTGCTGGCCCGCGGTCGGTGAACGAGTAGCGGCGCCGGGCGCGCGAAGTGCCTCCGGCCACGGCGCGGCCGGAGGCACTGGTGCCTTCAGGCTGGGGTGCGCTCGAAGCTAACCTTGAACTTCAGCTTGATCAGATTGTCGTCATCCGCGGTGTAGCCGGCAACCAACACTGTGAACGGGGCGCGCGTCACATCGCTGGCAAGTGCCAGGCTGGCAGTCAGTACCGCTTCGCCTGGGCTGATCACTCCGTTCTCGACGGGTGGGTCGAGGGTTAGCGTCACGCTGTCGTCGGCTCCCTCCCCGCGCAGTTTCGCGAAGAGGTCGTACGTCCTCGTCATAATTTTGACGAGGCCCAGGTTGACCCTGACCTCCAGGTAGGCACCTTCCTTGATTTCCTCTCGGACGGTGGTCCGGAGGTTGACCGTCCAGATGGCGCCCGGCTGCGGGGGGTCCGGCGTGACATCGACGCTGCCGACCTGCATGGCATCCGTCTCAAGGCCCGCGTTTTCATAGCTCCAACTCGTCATCTACACAGCGTATCGGTACGACTTCAAGCTGTTGTTGGTTATGTGAACTTGGCGCTCCAAACTCGGTCAGGGCTGTCTGCGGGCCTCCGGACCTCCGGGTCACCTGGATACTCGTCTCGCCGGCATGGGTGTGTGGCGGTCCGCGTCGAGCGGGTCAGGTGCGGTGGCACATGGCGTACAGGTTGCCGTTGTGCTCGGCTGCGGCGATCTCGCGCGCGGGGCTGATCCCGAGCAGCGCGGCGCCCGTCCATGTGTTCTGGGAGGCGAGGTAGTGCTCGGTGGAGACCCGGTTGTCTGCCGTGCGCCGGAAGATTTCCAGGCCGCCGTTGTGGCCCAGCAGGGTGGGGCTGACCGGACTGGGATCGGTGATGCCGGTAGCCGTCCTCCAGTCGGAGCCGCCGGATGAGGTGCTGTAGTACAGCTTGCCGTCCTTGCCCCGCACCGCCCTCCACAGTCTCCCGTCGTCGCCGGCGGCCATGGTGGCGCGGTCGCCCACCTCCCAGCTCAGAGGGTCCTGGAAGTGGGAGGTCCAGGCGTTGCCGTCATGGGTGTTGAGGTAGAGCCGGCCCTCGAAGCCGACGTGGGTCAGCCACAGCCGTCCCTGGTACTCGCCCGCCAGGGTCGGTGCCAGACGCGTGGGGTAGTTGAACCGTGTGCGCCGACTCCAGGTCGTCCCGTCGAAGGTGAACCAGCCCAGATTGTCGTCCGTCCCGGTATGGGCGCACCACAGCTTGCCCCGAAACACAGCGAGGGAACAGGGGATGTCGGAGTACTCGCTGTTGATCTGGCGGGGCGCGCTCCAGACCCCGTTGTCCAGGTAGGCCCACATCAGGGCCTTGTCACCGGGCCGGTTGAACAGGACGTGGAGCTTTCCCTGGTAGCTGGCCAGAGCCGGCGTTGTGATGGATTCCCAGTCCAACGTGATGGGAGCTCCCCACCTGCCGTTGGTGCGAACGGTGTACTGCAGGCTGCCCGCGGGGAACGGGATCTTCTGGGCGCTGGCGTACTTGACCTTCAGTACGTGGTGCCCGTCGCCGTTGAAGTGCCAGTCCGCGGTTCTGCGGTCGGCGAGGAGGGCGAGGTCGTAGCGGTCCAGGTAGAAGGGGCGGGCGCAGGACAGGTCGTCCTCGTTGCGCAAGTGCGTCATGAGGAGCACCCCGAGGGCGTTGAGGTCCGCCATCCATCCCGCGATCTCGCCTCCAGGCAGGTTGGAGCCGATCTGGAACCCGGGGTCGCTGAAGATGGTGTCGGACAGGTGGCGCAGCTGAGCGTGCAGGGTGTCGTACCACTCACTGTTGCTCTGATCGGCCTCGAAGCAGAACATCTGCAGGACCAGCCAGTCACCCACCTCCCCGTCGAAGAGAGTCCGGTCCCTTTCGAAGTCGCGGGTATCGCCTCTCTCGACCATCTGGAACTCCTCCGAGTGGAAGGCCGGGCCAGCGGCCTTGTCGCTCCCGGAGGACGAGCACCAGTAGAGCTCGTCCTTGCCGCCTCCCTGGTCACCCACCGCCCGCAGCACATGGAACGAATCCGCCTCCAGCTTGATACGGAACGGCTGCGCCGGCGCACGTTGACCCGAGCCCGCAGCCGCGGCCTGGCTGCGCGTACGGCCCATGGCGACCACACCACTGCCGTAGTCCCGCAAGGAATCGACGAACGCCTCGCTGTCGATCTCGGTCCCCGACGCGACGAGCACCCGGTCCACCACCGTCACATTCGGCTGCGTGAGCCGCTCGTGCAGCATGGCCGGACCGTCGGCCCGAAGATCAGCCCAGTCGTATCCGGACGTCACCGGGCGCGAGGTGACGGACTCCGGAAGCAGCAGGGGCTCCACCGTATGCGTCAGGACAAAGCAGTACAGCGCACCGATGGCCTTGATGTCGTCGTCGGACAATTCGCTGCGCATCAACGTCAGCAGCCGGCCCTCCAGCTCGGTGGCGGGTTCGCCTTTCCACAACCTGGCTGCGGCGTGCAGCGCCACCGCTACCAGCAAGTTCGACTTCGTGGGGCCCTGCCGCTTCACTCCCCTGGGTCCCAACGGCGTCCTGACCTCGCCCGTCAGCATGCGTCGCAACCGCTCCAGCCGCTGTTCGGACGTCATGCTTCCATCTGCCGTCACGGCAATGTCCCCTCGGTAGACAGCCACCGGCCACGGGACGGACACCCGCCACCACTGCGGACGATATGGCTACAAGTCGCGAGATACCTTGAAACACCCAAACCAGATAAGAAATGGCTGGATGTGCACCTACCGCCTACCGCACCCCCTTACACGTCTCCACACACACTCGCTCGGCCATCAACACCCCACCCATGTAACAGGTCGCCTCAAGAGGGCCGCTCCGGTACGGAAGATCATCGATTCCGGTCCCGTAGAGGTGCGCTCCAAGCTCGCTGAGCGCGGTCTACCGGGGCAGCTTCGCGGTGCGTTCAGGGTGGGCCGCGGTGATGTACCGCATGGCGGTCTGTTCGGTGATACCGAAAAGACGCATCAGCCTCAGCGGGTCGGCACTTTCCGCCGCTTCGTTGAGGATGCGGTCCTGTCTCAGGCCGCTCAGCGTCAGCCCTCCGGGCAGCGATCCGCTCAAAGTGCCGATGCCGACGGCCGGGTGGTCGGGATCGACCGCGGTCTTCTGGCTGACCAGCAGGTGGGGATTGGACGAGGCCGGCCAACGCTTGTGGCGGTAGGCCGTCCAGTCAACGGCGAGCTGGTGCGTGAGCTGCTCCAGGTACAAGGTGTGCCGCAGCAGACCGCGCCGGACTTCGAGGGTGCCCCGGGAGAGATCCAGTCCCGTGCTGTGCAGGGTCCGGATCTCCTCGCCGGGCAGCGCGTGGACGGCGGCGAGGACCACGACGAGGCGGCCGAGCGGTGTCGTCGCCTGGTCGAGGAGCCCCATCAGCAGGTCGGACGGGATGGACTTCGGGATGCCCTTGATGTCGCCGACCGGAAGGTCCCGGGCGGGATTGCGGAAGATTACGCGTTCACGCTTCAGCGCGCGGAAGAGGCTGCGCAGTGCCGTGGCCAGCCCTCGGCGGGCGTAACCGGACACTCCGTCCAAGACGTCCTCCACCTGCTCTTTGGTGATCTCTCTCAACGAGGTCACACCGGCGGTCGTAGTCCAGGCGGTGAGGGCGGGCTGGAGGCGGCTTAGATAGCGGCGGATACCGTCGTACCCGCGCGGCTCGCCCTCTCGAGGGCCCTGCTCGCGCATGACCTTCACCCATGTGCGCACTTCTCCCGCGACCGGCTCCGGCAGCACGGCGAGCGTCACCTCGATCCACGCCTGATCAGCGTCCCGGTGGAGGTCAGGGTCCTCCACCAGCAGACCGCGGATACGCAGGAACTGGCAGACGGGCTTGGCCGCGAGATTCACGTCGATCCGGGCGAGGTCGTACACGTCGCGCTCGAAGACAGCCACGTCGGCGCCGAGCCAGTACAGCAGGATCGTGAGCGTGCGGGTGTTCTTCGTGTAGTCCGGCCGCTGTGCCGGTCGATCGCGGGTGAACTCCTCCACCAGGCGGCGGGCGTTCGCGGTGAGTGGCGGCTCGCCCGCCGGTGCGCTGCGCAGCCGGGCCAGCACCGGGGCCCAGTCCCGCCGCATGGTGAACAGCGGCTCCTGCCCGCAGCTCGTGTGCAGAGCAGGTCGCCGCTCGTCGTAGTCCGGCACCTCCCTGTTGCCGACCGAAATCGCCTCGAACGGGCCTCCCTTGCCGGTCGGCAGGGAGATCACCAGTTGCGTGAACCGTCGGGAGGCAGGGCGGGCTTCGTCGAGGAGGCGGTAGGGGTGGCAGCTGCGGCAACGGTCGTCGCGCAGGGCCAGCCCGTCGCGGCCACAGCGGCAGCACTGGCCACGCCCCGTCCGCTCCCGCCAGTGCCGGCACGGGTCACAGACGAACCCTGCCCGGCTGCCGGCGGGAATCCAGGCGTCGCAGTCCCTGCACTGCCGCGGCGCCCGGGGCGGCAGCGGTGCCGGCGAGGAGATGTAGGGGGTGCGGGAGGGCTGGTCCGTCCTGGAGAACCGCATGGGCTCGGGCGCCTCGTCCAGGAACCCGGCCCGCAGCAGGACCAGGCGCACCGCGTCACCGTTGGCCGGAAGGTCTCGCAGCATCGCCTCGGGCAGGCGTTCCGCGCCCTCGGCCTCGCGGACGGCCAGGGCGAGGCGGACCATCTCGGCGACCTTGCGGCGCCAGCCCGCGGTCATCCCGTGCTCGGCCTCGATCACCTCGATCACCTGCCGGGCCTGCTCCCACCCGTCGACCGGCCGGCCGACGATCGCGCTGACCGTGGCGTCGCCCAGCACCCGGGGCACCGTGAAGAGCGGAATCTGACCCCGGATCTGCACCTCAAGTACCGGCGGGCCGACGGGATCGGCTCGCTGCTTGCGGAGCTTGGTCCACCACTCGGCACCCACGCTCAAGCCGTTCTTGGTGGGTCGGCGCAGCGGTCGGGACGACACCGACCGGTCGCCGTACGTGCCGCCGACTGTGAGCTGGACCGGCCGCGGCCGCGCCTCCTCCAGGCCCAGGGCCCACTCGGCGTCGTCCTCGGCCCGGATCGCCGAGAGGCACGGCTTGCACAGCCCGTCCGTGTTGAGGTGCGCCTCGTGCCGACACCGCGGGCACACCCCGAGCTCGGGGTACTTCCTCGCCCAGGGCCGGCACACGTCACACACCCGGTACCAGTGCACCACCAGCCACCCCAGGCACACCGGGCAGCTCCGGGCCAGGCCCTTCCCACGGTTCACTGCCATCGGGCAGCCCCTCAGCTCGGCGGAAGTGAGCGCGGACCGGCGCCACGACGGCCGCGCGGCACGGGCCGCACCGGACCCGCACCCGGCCCCTCCTCGGCGCCGACCGCGCGCTGGCCGGACTCCTGCTCGGCCTGGCCCGTCGCGAGCGGCTCCGCCTGGAGCAGGTCGGCGACCGTGCAGTTCAGAGCCGCGCACATTTTGTCCAGGTCTTCGAGCCGCACCGTGACCGGCGTGCCGCTCCACAGTGCGGCCACCTTGCTCAGCGACGGGTTGAACCCGACCTGCTGAAAGGCGGCGAGCACCTCGGTCGGCCGCCACAGGTCCCGCTGGGCGGCCACCATCCGTAGATTCCACTTCACCGAAGGTTCCCCTTGTCCATCACCAGTCGCTGAGCGGCCCGGGAGCTGGCCGCCAGATTCGCGACCTCCGGGTCAGCATGCGCAGTCGCCATGTACCGAAGAGTCGTAGTTGCCCAGTTGTGTCCGAGGACCTTCTGGATCTCCCACAGTGTCATCCCACGCTCGTAGTTGTGGGTCGCGCAGGCATGCCGCAGGAGGTGCGGGAACAGGTCCGTGACCGGACCCGACAGGTAGTGCGCGGCCGCGGTGTGCAACGCCTTGCGGAACGTCGAGGGCACGATCGCCGGTGCGATCGGCACGTTCAGGTCGGCGATCGCCTTCGACTTGCGCTCCGAAGGCCACAGCGGTGCCCGCGGGTGCTCCGCGTCGTCCCCGAATTCGCCCCGGATCTCCTCGATGTACCACCAGAGCAGGGCACGGCCCTCCTGGAACAGGTACGCCTCCCTCGGGCGGGGGCCGGAGCCCCGGGCGCCCTTGCCCAGGACGACGAACCGGCCCCACTGGCCGTTCTCCCAGTGGATGTCGCCCAGGCACACCCCGCACAGCTCGGCCGCCCGGACGCCGGAGAGGTAGGCGACCTTCGTCATCACGTAGTCGCGGCAGGCGACCGCGTACTTCCGCGCGTTCGGCAGGTCCTCGCGCCACCGGCCGAAGAAGTCCTTCATCGCCGTCTGAGAGGGAGGGATGCGCAGCCCGAAGTCCCCGCGATGCCGCGGCCGGTTGAACGGGTCGATCGGTGACTCGACCGAGGCACCGAAGCGGCGCATGATCTCGCCGGCGTAGCGCTGCTCCAGGAACGCGAAGTACGCGTCGATCTTGTTGATCTTGCCGCGATGGGTCGATCGGGCGCGCTTCCCCGGTCCGGCGAAGTACCGGTCGACTTCGCGGGAGGTCAGCTGCCACGGAACGGTGCCGTAGAACTCGCAGACCTCGATCACCGGCTTGATCAGCCCGTCCAGCGTCGTGGGTGCCAGACCTGCCGCGTCGCGCGCCCACTGGTACTCAGACAACGTGTCGAGGAAGAAGCTCTCCTCGTCGTGCACCGAGATCCGGGCTTGGCGTCTGCGTTGCAGCGTGACCACGTCCGCGAGCCCGGTCTCCACCGACACGTCGGCCGGGTCCATGACGACCGCCGAGTCCGGCGCCGGGCGCACGAGAGTCAGCACGCGACTTTCAGAATCTGACACAGGGGCACATATTACTGCAATCACTCGCAGATTATGCGAGTTGCTGCGGTTTTCTAACACGAGCGATCGAGTGTTCGCGGCACCCTCATGGACCTGCTGAAATGCAGGTTTCTAGGCCGTCAGAGCTCCAGCGGAACCCGCGCGTACTCCACCATGGAAGACCGTGCCGTCCGGCAGGAGCTTCACCGTCCGCGCGGTAGCGCGGCCGGCGTACACGGCATTCGTCGCGGCGTAGATCGTGCCGACGTGCCCGGGCATGACCAGAACGCCCGAGGCTGTCCGGCGCGGGACTGGGTCCGCGAACGAGACGACTCCGTGTACACCCCTGGCGAGCAGGTGTTTTAGACAGTTGGCGAGGAACCACGACTCGGAATTTCCGGGGCACTCATCCAGCAGGACGAATCGCGAACAAACCAACGACTCGGTGTACGGCCGCAGCTCCGGCAGTGGCTTGGTGAGGACGGCGGTGCTCACCGGCACCCCGAACACAGCCACACCACACAGCCGCTGCTCGCCGTCGACGACGTCGTACAGGCCGAACTGCATCGTCGCCGCCGGGTACGAGCCGGAGTAATGGTGTGCGAGCACGAAGCCCTTGGCGGGCTCCTCGTCGGGGATGACGTCCACGGTGTAGCGGCGGGCGTCGAAGCCTCCGTCCCGGACATGCGCCCAGGAGTGCCTCCGTTCGCGCCACCGCTGGCACCAGGGTGACGCGGTCGGTACCTCCGGCAGGTCCTCGAACGGCAGGGTCTCCTGGACCGGGGACCTCACGGTGCCTCCCCGTCCCCGCGCTCCTGCGGGCCGCTCGCGAAGAAGGTGAGCTGTCCCTCCGGGTCGGCTGCAGGCCGGTGCGCGGGCACGGCGTGCTGGGCGGCAGGGGGTTTCCCGGCTTTGCCCGTGCCGGCGGTCTCCTCGACCTCCGCCGGGTGGGGGCAGGGGCAGAGCCACCGGCAGGGCCGCTGGCCCGGTCCGTACCGGATCACGGCGACGACGAACCCTTGGGCGTCGGTGACAGTGTCGGCGTGCTCGTCGACGCGGGGGCCGCTGGCACTGACGCAGCGGTCGTGGTGCCCGGAGGCGCAGCCGGGGCAGATGCCGCGCTCGCAGGAGCACCAGCGGTGGAAGCCGTGGGGGTAGGCGTCGTCGATCTTGCGCAGTCCCTTGGTCCAGGCGTGTGCGCGGACCCAGGCGCCTTCCTCCTCGGTCATCGGGGAGGGCGAGGTGGAGGGAATGGGGTTGAGGATGCCCATGATCGCGGCGCCGATATGGCGCAGGCGGGTCGTCATGTTTCGTCTCCGAACAGAGTTGGGGTGGTGTGGAGTTCGTTCATCCAGGCCAGGAGGCGAGGGAGGTTGGTGTCGGGCCCGAAGGCGAGGTAGGTGCGGTCGCAGCTGGTGCAGCCGAAGGCCTGCGCGATGCGCAGCCGCCGGCGGGAGTTGACGCGGCCCATGTGGACGGCCAGGCCGCGCTCCCGGGCTTTAAGTGCCAGGCGGTGGGCGGCCGGTGAGGTCTTCCACTCGGTGCTGCCGGCGAGGAACAGGACGTCGATCGAGTCCCAGGGGATGAGGCCGTGTTCGCTGCCGTCCTGGGCGGCGAACGCGGCCGGGATGCCCAGGGCGCGTATGGGCTCCAGCCAAGGCATCGACTCGGCGAGGGTGGCCGCGGCGTCCATCGGGACGTCGGGGGCGACGGCCCATAGACAGCGGTCAGGGCCGTAGCGGTCGACGGTCGCCGTCAGCCACGCGAACCAGGCCTGCTCGCCGGGCCACCCCTTGCCAAACTTGCCGTTGTCGCAGGTGTACAGGGCGCCGGGCGGGATCACGTTGCCCAGGGCCGGGGTCGTCATGCAGGCCAGGAGTCCGGCCTGCATGGCGGCCTGTACGTCAGCTCCGGACGGCGTGGCCAGGTACAGCACGGCGGAGACGCGGAGGAGGAGCAGGGGCTGAGGGCATGGGTGCGCGCACGGGGAGTCCTTCCTGAGGGTGGCGGTGAGGGGCGGTTCAGACGAGGGGGAGTTGGGCGGCGGAGCCCGAGACGAGGGCGTCCCAGTGCTTCTCGAAGTTCTTGTCCTGCTTGTTGATCACGCGGGCGGGCGCGGTGGCGAAGAGTTCCTCCGCCATCGGCCGGCCCTTGGCGCGGGGGCGGATCCAGGCCCGGGCGCGCCCGTACACCGGGTCGTGCTCGACGTTGACGCCGTGCCGCTCGGAGATGGAGATGAGACGCCTGGCGAGCTGGTGTGGGCGGCCGAGGTCGACGCGCTCGGTGGAGCGCTTCACCGGCCTGTTCCTGCCGTCCTCGGACAGCAGGAACAGGCGGCGCACGTGGTAGAGCGCCCACGGAATGTCGAGCTCGCGCTCGAACGCCTCCAGGCACGCCCGGTCCCGGGGCTGGGTCGGGTCGAAGAGCTCCAGGAGGCTCTTGCGGCCGTAGAGCTTCGCGTTCGGGTTGAGGCTCATCGCCGTGTACTCCAGGCGCAGCACCTTGCCGGCGATGTCCGGGTGGGAGCGCATGCGCTCCATGTGGGCGGGCAGCGCGCCCATGGAGGCGGAGAAGCAGCAGAAGGTGCAGTACGACTTCGGCCAGAGCACGCCGAACCGCTTCAGCAGGTAGGCCTCGCACTGCTGCCGGTGCCAGCCCCAGTCGATCAGCGGGAACTCGCCGGTGCGTCCGGGCATCTTCGATGTGATCTGGTCGCTGAAACGGCGGCCTTCCTCGTCGGCGTTGAAGCCCATGATCTGCCGGAATGGGCGGCCGCCGAAGACCTGCTTGAGCCACCAGTCCCCGACGTCGCCCTTCGCCCACAGGGAGCATTTGCGGGTGCCGGCCACCTGGGGCACCGTGCCGACGGACTCCTGGTCGTCCCACAGAGTCCACGGCCCGCGTGCGAAGAGCTGCTCGGGCTGGCAGGAGTCGTCCAGGATCGTGAACCCGTCGGCCTGGAGGTGCCCGTTGCGCGCCAGCTGGACGAAGCGCACGCCGTTCTCGCGCAGCAGCGGGAGCATGAACTCGTCGGCCAGGAGCCGGGTCTCGGGCCACTCGCTGCCGGTGGCCATGTAGAGGACGGCGGTGCGATCGAGGTCGATCCCGTGGGCGTCCGGGGCGGTGAGCATCTTGGTGATGTAGGCCGTGCTGTCGGCGCCGGCACCCCAGTTGATGACGGTGTCCAGGTTGTCGTCGGCGGTGAGGCCGGGCAGCGGCGGCGTGCAGGTCGTACGGGACATGGCGGCTCACTCCTCGAAGGGCCGGTCGGTCAGCCGCTGGGCGGAGACGATGAGCAGGAGGTCGTCGGCGGGCCACGGATCGCAGGACTCCCAGGGATCGCCCTGGGACAGCACCACCACCTCGCTGGGCTCCGTGACGAGGCAGCACACGCCGCAGCCGCACGACGGGTCGAAAGGCTCGGGGTGGGCGATGTAGGGGGTGGTGAAGTAGTCGGCTCCCTGCTCCCCGACCGCGGCCAGGAGCAGGTCGCCGTCCGCGACGTCGCCGGCGCGGGCCACGCGCGCGTGGGGCAGAGCGAGCGCGAGACGGGAGTCCGGGCTGTTCACGGCGAGCTGCCCGTCGAGCAGGCGGGCGTTGCCGCTGGAACGGACATCGCCGGTGGCGGGCGCGGCGAGCAGGGGCCGGTGGAGGGCGACGGCCGTCTCGGCCGCGTACATCGCCACGACGTGGTCCAGGGCCTCGACGAGGATCACCGCCCGGGCGAGTGCGGCCAGCACGACGGCGCTGGCCTTGAGCGTCGCGCCGCTGGCTGCGGTGCCGGGCCGGTAGAGACTGACCGCCGCGCCGCCGCCGTCGAGGACGGAGCGCAGCAGCGAGGCGTGCGCGTGAGGGTGGGCGCCGTCCAGGCCGCGCGGCAGGACGGCGAGGGACGCCCGGCCCGCCTCGGCGGCCGCCTGGTGGGCGGTGGAGTCGACGCCGTAGGCGAGCGTGGCGGTGACCGTGTGATCGGCCTCGGCGAGGGCGGTGGCGAAGTCGTGCGCGCGAGTGACGGCCAGCTCGGTGGGGACCCGGTTGCCGGTCACGACGACGGCCGTGCCGGTCAGCCGCGGCAGTTGCTCGCGGCCGCGGACCCACAGGCCCAGCGGGCACGCAGGCCCCAGGTCGGCGAGGGCGGTGGGCCACTCCTTGTCCGAAGGGATGACGAACGAGCAGGTCAGCTCTGATTGGGCGAGTTCCTCGCGCGGCCGGTAGGAGGAAAGGAGCCTGCCGCCGTCGTCGCGGACGCGCCGGTCCCACACCTCGGCCGGGGTGTACTCGGCGAGGTCGGCGGCGAGTTGGCCGGGGGCGAAGTGGGCGGCGAGCGCGGCGCGTGCGGCTCGTTCGGACAGGGCGTGTGCGGGCATGGATGGCTGGCCTTTCGGGCAGGGCGCGGCACCGGCAGGCGAACCGGTGCCGCGCCGGGGCAGGCGAAGGGGGAAGTGACCAGCGGCCGACGGGAAGGGGATTGCCGTCGGCGGCTGCGGTGGAGTGGCCGGGCTAGGACCAGTTGGCGGACCGCTTCTGCTCCCACCAGGCGGGTGGGCCGCCCGGTCCGGTGGCCGGTCGGGACGCGGTGGCGGGCTGAGGCGCCGGGGGAGCGGTCACCGGGCGGGCGGCGATCGGACTGGGCAGGCTGGTCTCGGTGTAGGCGATGCGCCTGCGCAGGCTGACGCCGAGGTCATCGATGCTCAGGTAGATGGAGTCGTCCTTGACCCCGGTGATGCGTCCCTTGACCAGGACGCTGACCCCGTCGACGAGCGATTCGGCGGCGTTGCTGGCCAGGTCCCGCCAGGCGGTGCAGATGTAGGGGATCGGCTCCAGGTCACGCCACTTCTGCGCGGTGGCATCCCACTGCGTGGGGGTCTCGGTGAGGCGGAACCGGCAGACAGCGATGCCGTCTTGGGTGAAGCGGACTTCCACGCCACCGGCGACGGTGCCGGTCACGTGCGTGACGGACGGGGCCATGCAAACACCTCCTATATAAAATAATAGTGTCTTTCGGGGGATGGTCAACCCCCCTGTCGGCACTTCCCGCCGCCGGAGAGTGCGGTACGGCGGGTGAGACGCCGGAAACGTGCCTTCCACCCGGTCGGCTGCGCCGGGGCCGGCGGCGGGGTGAGGTTGTCGAACACCGTGGCGTCCCCGATCTCCACCAGCAGCGGCACCGTGCTGTCGGCCCGGACCAACTGCTCGTCGGTGGTGTCCAGATGAACGGAGACCCGTACGGCCCCGCGGTCGGCGTCGAGGTAGGCGAACACGAGGATGCCCGCGATCTCCATGCAGGGCAGGCCCTCATCGTCAGGCCCCCGCATCGCGTGGAACACCGCCGCACTGTTCGCCTCCGCGCACTCCTCGGCGTCCGAGAGGCTGGGATTACGGGGCGCGAGCACGCAGCGGGAGATGTCTGCGTTGTACAGCGTGTAGCCCTCGATGTCCTCCCTCGACCCGTAGAAGAGGTCCACGGCCCTGCGGTCGTCGGCGGGCGGACGGAACGGGACGCCGTCCTCGCCCGCCACGTCGTCCCAGGCGCTGCGCACTTGCTGCGCCAGCGAGGCAAGGGCGGAGGCCTCGTCGGACCAGAGCGTGACATCGTCGCTGTGCCGGTCCCACTGGCGCAGCACCCACGCGCGGCCTGTCACCTGGGGGGTGAGGTTCTCCTCGACCGCGAAGCTGAAGCGGCTCAGCCACCCTTCGAGGATGCTGACGGTGTCCGCCCCCGGCCATTCGCCGGTGCGCTCCTGGAGGCCGTCCATCAGGTCGGCCAGATCGATGATGGCCCCGCCTGCGGGCGTGGCCGGGTCCGGGTTGATCGGCATGGCGGTTTCCTTCCGTGCGGAACAGGGCGGTCAGGACCCGCCCATCAGGGCGTTCCAGAGGTCCATCAGGTGTTGCGCATCCGGGCTGAGGGTCGCGGTGCGCAGTACGCGTTTGCGCAGGACGGGGGCGTCGAGGCTGATGCCGGAGGGCACGTCGGGCCGGTCGGGCAGCGAGACCAGCTGGTAGTTCCGGGTGTGGATCATCCAGGCCTCGTACCGGTCGGCGGGGCTGCCGCTGCGGGCGGCGTGCCCCTCGTCCGTCGTGCGGGACAGGCAGAGGCAGGAAGGACCGGTGCAGGGCCGTCCGGCCGGGTGGCTGACCAGGACCGGGCTGCGGCGGTAGTGCGTGCGGCTGCCGTTCAGCATCGGGCAGTGGTCGGCGGTGTACGGCAGGCACTCGGGGTGCAGCGCCGGTTCCGGGGAGCAGCCCTTGACGACGTCGGCGGGGCGGACGAGCAGGAAGCAGCGTTCGTCCAGCGGGTGTTCGCAGATCTGGCACAGGCGCCGCCGGAAGGCGTTGATGGTCTTGTCGGCGTCAAGGACGCCGAAGGCGGCGTGGCCGTCGTGGATCAGGGTCACGTACGGCACCACCAGCCCGCCCGACAGCGGCCGGTGGGCACAGCGTTGGGGTATCGCGTGCATGGGGTGAGTTCCTTCGGATCGCGGGGGGCGTGCCACGGGGGCTCGTCTGCCGGATGTCAGCTGCTGGCCGGTGGGGGAGGGTCGGCGGGGCCGCCGGCCAGGAGCGCTTCCCAGTGGGCGTAGCGGCAGCCGGTCGCGTCGTGCAGGCGCAGATGCAGCCAGTTGAGGTTGTCTCCGGCCCGGATGACAGCCTCCGCGCCGATGGCGGCGGCCCGGGGGTAGATGGTGCCGTCGTCGGGGTCGACCAGGACGACGATCAGTCCCCGGCGGTGCGGCACGTGGCGGAGCGTGAAGTCGGTGTAGCTGCGGTCGTCCAGGAGCACGAGCGGAGCGCGCTGGTACTCCTCGGCGCTGAACAACGGCGATGGCATGTGCAGGCGGGGGACCGGGCTCGTCCGCAGGCCGACCGGATCGTCGTCGGTGCTGTCGCTGATCACCAGCACCGGGGCCTGCGGTCCTTCCCGGGGGGCTTGTGGTGGGGCGGACATGGCGGTGACACGTCGCTTTCGTGAGGACCGTGGCCAGGAAGAAGCCTCGGGAAAGGGGGAGTTGACGGCCCGCGGGCGGGGCGGCCGACGGGGAAGCGCCCCGCCCGCAGGCGTTCGCTCAGCCGAGCGGGTAGAGCACCAGCGCTGGGAGGGCGGTGTCGGGGATGCGGTCCCCGTACAGCTCGCGCAAGGACTGGTCCGCCTTGAGCTCCTCCGGCAGCGGGAAGATGTCGCCGACGAGCTCGCTGAGGGTCGGCGCGTACCGCGAGTGGCTGTAGGTGGAGAACGGCGAGAAGAGGTTGCCCCCGGGGTCCCGGGACAGCACGACGAGCGTGTCTCCGGGCAAGCCCTTCCAGTCCTCGCGGACCAGATGGCGCAGCACGGCGAGGGTCAAGGGGCGGTCGGGGGCCTCGCCGTCCGGGTCGGGGGACGGGGCCTGCTGCTGGTCGGTCATGACGGCCTTTCACGTGCGGGCCGGGCTGGGAGGCCCGGCCGGTTGATCGGCGGGGTGCGGGCCCGTCAGTCGTCCTCGATCTCGTCCAGGCAGGCGACGGGAACGCCGTTGCCCGGGAGCCGGAAGCGCGTCATGTCCTCCGGGATGCGGTACTTGGTGTTGCGCGGGTCGCGGCGCAGGATGCGGGTGGACTCCTCGTCCAGCAGGAAGCCCGCGCGGATGCCGGTGCGGTTGCGCTCCTGCACGGTGCTGGTGAGACCGCGCAGCAGGGCCGGGCGCAGCCACTCGATGATGTGGGCCTTGCGTCCCGCCACGAGTCCGGCGAACGCTTCCTTGTCGATCGCGCTGAGCCGCAGTGCGGAGGCCTCCTGGACCTTCGCGACCTGGATCGCATTCGGCAGCTTGCCGATGAAGTCGAGGACTTCGTCCATGGTGACGGTCATGCTGGGTCGCCTCTCTGTGACGCGGGGGTGGGGAACCGGCCGGGCACGGGCGTGCCCGGCCGGGGCTTGCGGGGAGGCTCGGTCAGGCGGCGGTGCCGGGCCGGTGGCGGGCGACCGCCTCGTCCTCGACCTCGGACAGCCGGTAGCTGCCGTTGTCGTCCTGGCCGAGCGCTTCGAGGAGCAGCAGGTAGCGGGCCTGCCGCACGTTGAGGTTCGACCACGTCTTGGGCTCGCGGATGTCGTGCTCGCAGGCAGCGGCGACGTGCGCGAACAGCGCGTTGACGACACGTGCCTTGGGGAGCTGCACTGCTGTCTCCGTCAGGTCCGCGTGCTCGGGCTCCTTGATGCCCAGGAAGCGGGCGACGGTCTCGGACTCGTGCTTGTCGGTCCAGGAGCTGTAGAAGTACGGGACGGTGAGCACGATCTCCTGCGCGAAGACGCGGGCCGCATCCGGAAGGGTCTTCTGGCGCACGAGCCGGGCGACGAAGTCCTGACGGGGACCGGCGGCGGCCTTCCACGCCCGGTTGCAGGCGATGACCTTGCGGCGCTCCTCCGCCCGCTGCTCGTCCTGCTCCGTCCTGGGCTTCTTCGGCTGCGGGCGGACCTTGTGACCGTGCGCGGCCGGGTCGGAGCAGTGCCACACAGGCTGGTGCTCGTCGTCGAGCCGGGCACTGTGGCCGGGGCAGTTCTTGTGGTTGTCCTCGGTGAGCGGATTGCCCAGCCCGGTGGTCAGCTCGGCCAGCGGCTTGGACGTGTCCTTCTGCCCCCAGGTGGGCTGCCCCAGCAGCGGGATGTCGGCCTTCTTGAGGTCTTCCTCGGCCTTGGTCCGGGCGGCGGCGTCGTCCTGCTCGGCCTTGAGCAGCGCCATCTCCTGGTCCCAGTGGCCGCGCCCGCCGTTGCCCTCCTCGTGGTCGCGCCCCAGCGCTCGCAGCAGACGGCGCTCCGCGCCGGGCACGTGTTCGACCTCGGCGAGCTGGGCGGTCTGCTCCAGGTCCATTCCTCCGGCCGTTGCCCGGCGAAGGGTGGCGTCGTCGAGCTTCTGCGCCGTCTTGGCATGCTTGGCCGCGTCGCGGCTGACGCCGAGAGCCCTGCTGGCCCGGCGTCGTTCGACGTCGCTCATGTCGATCAGGGACAGCTCCTGCGACTTCAGGATGTCGCGCTCGCTCATCCCCTCGCGGTGCTTGTTCTCGACCAGGGACAGGAACCGGGTCCAGCCGTCACGGCCGACCAGGTCTTCCCGCACGTGCGCCTTGATCCTGCGCACCGGGCGGCCGTCCTGTTCGGCGGTGTCGTTGGCGATCTTCTGTGCCTGCGCGCGCCGCCAGCCCTTGAATGCGCCGTACGTGCCGTCGGGCCGGGGCCGGACACTGATGGTCTCCTCGACACCGATCTCCTTGACGGAGGCGATCAGCTCCTCGTCCGGTTCCGTGTCGGTTTCGCGGGCGTTCTGCTCGTCACGCACCACCTGCGCTGGGTCAAGCAGGACGATCTGCGGCGCGTCTTCCTCCTCGTGCGTGACGGGTTCGGTGGGCTGGGTCGAGACGGCGGTGGCCATGGGGCTCTCCTTCTCCTTGCCTGTTCGGCGAATTGGGGCGGTTGGGGTGTCGCCCTCGCTGCAAATGCAATAATAGTGTGTTTTTGGGGGAGGGCTAGATACCGTCTGACCTGCGAGAACGTGGCTTCTTGTGGGTGTCTGAGGTGCTCCGCACGGCGGTCTCGGCCGACGAGTCCCGGCCTCAGCTCAGGTCGTGCACGACGTGCCAGCACGGACCGGACAAGACCGTGAGCCCCAGGTTCCCCACCTGCTCAAGCAGGGCGTCGTCCCACCCGGCGCTGACCGGGAGAGAGGGAACTGCCCAGTACGTGTTGGGTCCGAGCTGCTCGTAGCCCGCTCCGAGAACGATGTGCTCGTCGTCGCCGACCGTGAACAACTGCACGCGCACGTCGGCACAGTTCCCGCTGGCGGGGCGGTGTGCCTGGGCTCGCAGCGACTCGTCCAGCGCTTCCTGCTGCCGGTGCGGCGCGACCACGACCCCGTAGACGGCGTAGACGGACTGGGACACGGACATGGTTCAACCTCTCTGGCTCGGAGGGCCGGTTCGGCGTGCGGGCGACGCGGGGCGCGGGCGCGGCCGGCCGGAGCGGGCGGGCACGGTGGCGGCGCTCGGGACGTCGGGGCGCTCACGTGGCGCGCGGGTGCCGGCTGCGCGTGCGGGCGGCCCGGATCTCCGCGTCGAAGTCCGGGTACTGCCTCGCCGCCGACGGCAGCAGCGCGTTGGGGACGTCCATGGCCCGCGTGAGAACCCCCAGTTGCGCAGGAGGCAGCACCCAGGGGCCCCGCTCGTCGGCGTCCAGGACGGACAGCAGGTCCTCGGCGGTGCTGACGTCCTCGGCCTGCCGGAACGCCGGGTGTGTCCGGTTGACCCGCAGTGCGAGGCTCAGGCTGGCATCCCAGATGCGGGGCGTAGCAGCGCCGGTCGGGGGTGATCACCTGGTGGCCGTGGGGCGCGGAGAGATCTGGAGTACGCCCGCGAGCACGACGAGCCGTTCGTCGCTCTGGACGGGGAACGTCGACTCCGTCGCCGGGCTGCCGCAGGATCGGCAGCGGTAGGTGCCAGGGCTCTCGGGCTGGTAGCGGCCGCTGCGGCAGACATGGCAGAGAATCGGAACGCGCACGGTGCACCTCCGCGCGGGCGCCCCTGGGCCGGGGCGCCCGCAGGCATGGGTGGTCAGGTCGTCATGCGGGTGACGCGGGAGGTTGGCAGGTGGACGCGCAGGACGTCAGCGTGCGCGGGCGGGTCGAGTGCCGCGAGCCGGTGGAGCGCTTCGGACAGCTTCGGGTCCGCAAAGTCCTCCTCGGCCTCCGCTGCTTCGCCGACCGGCACCATGCGCGCCGTGGTCTCGGTGTGCCGGAGGTCCGGCATCTCCTCGGTGGGCGTGAGAGCCGCGATGAACGGGCTCCAGCCCACGGACATCCCGCTGCCCGTGCGCTGCTCCGTCGTCGTGAAGTACGCGGCCACGGCCTGCGGTCCGTCGCCCGGCTGCTCGTCGGCGAAGGCTCGGACGCGGTCGGCGACAACCTGCCGCCATCCCTGCTCCGCCGCCTGGTCGGCGACGGTGGCCAGCGTGTCCAGGGTCTTGGGCGGCAGATCGCGGAGCGCGGCGCGGATCAGGGGCGTGGTCGGCTCGGCCAGCAGCGCGGCCAGTTCCTCGTGTTTCATCGTCGGTGTCCTTCCGTGGCGTGGCGGTGAGGGGGCCCGTACGGCGGGGTGGTGGCCCCGCCGCACGGGGTGTTCCGCAGGACCAACAACATCAATAATAGTGTCTTATGGGGTGAGGTGAACCCACCCCTGACCTGCGGTTTTACGGCCAGTCGTGCTCTCGGTGGGGCGGTAGCGGGAAGGTGCGCCGGGGGTCCATGCGTACGCAGCGTTCGCAGTAGGCCGTGACGCGGTTGGCGGTGCACTCGCCCCACTGGCACTCGAAGCGCTCGCGCGGCCCGCAGATCAGGCACCGCCACAGCGTGATCCCGTGCAGCTCGCACGGCTCGTAGCGCTTGCGCGCGGGCAGCAACTCCAGGGCGGGGCGGGGGCGTTCGAGGCGGGAGACGTCGGCGGCCGGGAACGACTCGTCGCCGTCGCGTATCCAGCGGGGCGACAGCTGGGTGTACCGCTCGGGCGTGGTGTAGTACGGCTGCCCGGCCGGGCTGAACACCATGGCCAGATGTCCGCCGGAGATCAGGGTCTCCAGCCGGTCATGGCTGAACTCGACGCGCAGAGACAGCATTTCGTCCTGGCGCAGGCTCCAGGCGTACCCGTACCGGCGCAGGATCCGGCGCTCGGTGGCGGCCGGGCCAGTCTGGGCGGCGTCGAGCTCCTCGACGGCCTCGATCGCGGCCGTCGGGTTGGCGGTCAGCTCGCGTACCGCGTCCTCGGCGGCTGTGGCGGTGGGGTGGCTGCCGAGGGTGTACCCGTGGAGCTGGTCCACGACCTGGTGGCGTCCGTCGTGCTCGGCGGCGGCGTACCGGACGGGCCGTTGCGGCTGGGTGCGGCGTCGGGGCATGGCGGAACTCCATCTGCGCAAGGGGCGGGAGGTGGCGGCGGAGGCCGGCCGGGCGGCGGTCACCTCCTGGGCAGCGGCCTGTATGCGGAGAAGACGTAGTGGCCCAGCTCGCGCAGCATGCCGGCAGTGCCGTCCACGGCCGCGGGGTCGTGGTCGGCCTGGCGGGTGTACGCCTCGATCTCGCTGTTCCAGGCGAACCCCTGGGCGGCAAGGGACTGTTCGGTGACAGGCGTGAGGTCGTCAGAGGACTCGGGGGCGGCGACGAGTCCGTGGGCGGGGTCGGGTACGACGAGAAACACCGGGGCCTCCTTCCATGTGGGCCGCCCGGGCGGGCGGCCCACGGGCGGGGTGGACGGGTGGTCAGCGGGTGACGGTGACGGTGTAGTCGGCGTCCAGGACGGCGAGCGCGGCACGGATGGACGCGCGGGTCTCCGCGCTCGGCACCGAGTAGGGGAAGTCCAGGGCGAGCACCGCGTCGTCCAGGTCGTCGTCGGTCATCGGCAGCGTGTATCCGCTGCGGTAGAGGGCGACGGCGGTCGCGGTGGCGACACGGACGCGGTTGTAGGCGATGGCCTCCCCGGCCGTGACGTCGGTGCCCAGCGCTTCGCGCGCGGTGGGCGGCAGTTCTGCGATCCCGGCGGCGAACCGGCGGCCGGGAATGCGGATACGTGCCGGTCGCAGGGCGCGGCGCAGCGTTCGAAGCATGGCAACTCCTGGGGCTGGAAGGGGGGGAAGGGGGCCGTCACCTGGTGATTGAAGTGGGGAAGGTGACGACGGCTCTCGGTTCACTACTAATAATAGTGTGAGTTGAGAGTGCGTGAACCCGCCCCTGACCTGCACAAACGGGGAATCGGGCGAGCCCGTGCGCGGTACGTCAGAGCTGCGGGGCGTACGCGGCCAGGGGCTTCGGTGCCGCGCTGGTGTAGATGCCCTCCAGGCCCGACGGAGCGATCAAGCCCCAGGTGAAGGTGACGGTGTCGGCGTAGAACTGCCCGCGCCGGGGGTGCGGTGGGGCAAAGGCGCGCAGGGCGCCGACGCCGTAGACGTCCAGCGTGCCGTCGAGCAGCGCGTCGCGCTGCTCCCCGGTTACCTCCGGTCCGTACTTGTCGAACTGCTCGTCGCCGACGACGGCGAAGACGGGGCTGAGGCCGTCCTCGATGGGGCCGAACATGCTGCGCCAGTGGGCGAGGTCGGCCATGGCCTCCGCGCGGCTGGTGCGGGTGCTGCGGTAGCTCACACCGTCGCGGTGGTCGGCGAACTCGTCCGTGTCGTACAGCCACGCCTCGAACTGGTGCTCCGTGTACATCCCGATGCCGTTGTGGCGGCGGCGCAGAAACCCGAAGGGCTCGCCGTCGACCGTCACGGGGTGGCGTTCCGTGCAGAACTCGCAGGTGACGCCGACGTGGCGCAGGAAGCGTTGTAGGCGGGGGAAGCGGGCGAATCGGGTGGCGCAGTTGCAGCAGGTGTACACCTCCCAGCGGGAGGGGCTAGCGACCGTGTCGTGGTGGCACTGCGGGCACTGGTAGGCCTTGTTGCTGTACCAGTCGATGACCGGCGTCAAGTTCCCTTGCACGGCGAACTCCTGGGGTGAAAATCGGGGGGAGGGGGCGGGCCGTCGCCCCGGAGGGCGTGGTGTCGGCGTGGCGACGGCCCGGGCTCACTATCTATAATAGTGTGAGCTGGGTTGGTGTGAACCCCCGTCTGACCTGCTGGTTTACGGTGTCGACCGGGCTTTCAGCGGTGGGCCGACGGCGGGAGGTCCGGTCCGAGGTCCGGCGGAACGCAGTAGTCGACGTCCGATTCCGGGGAAACGAGATCGCCGGTGTCAGGGTCCGTGCAGTACGCGTCGAAGACCTCGCCTGCGGTGAGGGGTTCGAACTCGCCCGTGCGCAGCCGCCAGCCGTAGACCCGGTCCGGGGAGCTCGGGGCGGAACTCCGAATGACCAGCCCGCCGGGACTCCGGGTCGCCAGACCGAGGGCGAGAACGGTGGTGAACTCGAGGGCCTCGGCCTCGTCGAGCTGACACGCGCCGTCCGGGTCCGTATCCGCGTGGAGAACGGCGACCAGGGTTTCCGGTGCAGCCGAGACGCTGCAGACGAGGTGCCGCTTGCCCGGCCGGGCCGCGTCGAGGATGCGAGCCAACAGGCCCGATGCCCGGGCGAAGGCCGTCCGGCCGATGTCCTCGCCACAACAGGCGCAGGCCCCGAGCCGGGCCAGGAGCGTGGAGGCGTACTCCCAGGTGGCCTGCCGGACGGCTTCGTCGACCAGGGCCGGGATCAGGTCGGCCAGGGGCTGGCCGTCGTACGGGATGGCCGGGCCCGTGGCGGCGAGTTGGGCAGTGAATCGGGCGCGGCTCGACGGACTGTCGGGGTCGAGGCCGGTGTCGGCACAGAAGTCGGCGTACTGCTCCGGGTCGAAGAGGGCAACCGTGGTGGGGGCCCCCTGGGAGGCGCGGCTGCTGAGAAGGTCTTCGAACGCTTTCAGGTAGGTCTCGAAGTCGGCGAAGGCGAAGGTGCGGTAGTGCCGCATGGCGCGAAAGTCGTGCTCGTCGGCGAGCAGGCCGATGGTGCCGGCTACTTCGCGGCGCAGCGCGCGCCGCATGGTGTGGCGGTCGGTGTGCGCCGTGTTGCCCGCCGCCTGCGACAGGCGCTCGGGGGACTGGGGTGCGTGGGTCACGTGTGCGCCTTTCTCGTGGGTGGGTTGAAGGGAACCGCTCGTGCCCGGCCGGGCGGCGGGAACTCGCGGCCTGCGCTGGCCGGTCGCCGGGGACGTCATGAGGTGGTGGTCCACAGCGGATAGCTGGACCGGATCTCGACGTGCCAGCCGCGTCCCTGGAATACGGGCGTGTACGGGGCGCCGCAGTGCTCGGTGACCATGGAGCTCACCGCTCGCGTGAACTCGTGGCCCGTGAGCTCGAAGGCGTTCTCGACCGTCGCGCACGGCTCGGCGGCTGTGATCGAGGGACCCATGCCGGTGGGCGGGTAGTTGTATCCGAACATCTGGCCGTCGGCGTTGATCGTGTGGAACATCCACTCGCACCGCTTCATGGGGGCCTTCCTTGGGCGGCCTCTCCGCCTCACAACTTCAATAATAGTGTATTTTGAGGGGGTGGAACCCCCCTGACCTGCGGTTTCGTAGCCCGGTCCGCTCGGATCACCGTCCATCGTGGGCGTCGGCAGGGCCGGGGATCCAGTGCATTGCGTCGGCGGCGAGTGAGGCATCCACGGGCACGGTCCCCAGAAAGTGAGGGTCGTTCGGTTCGTCGTCCTGGGCGTGGGTGGCGGTCCACTCGTCGGCGGCCTGCTCGGCACCGAGGGCGTGCAGCAGGTCGGTCAGAGCGTCGACTTCGGTGCATCCGAGGCTGGCGGCGACGTCGGACATGATGACGGTGGTGCACCAGGCGTCGGTGAACGCGTGGGCGACGTCGGCCGGGATGCTGACAGTGTCGGCCATCGTGTGCTCCCGTGGACGGTCAGGTGGGTGCGATGTGCGTGCCTGCGAGGGGATTTGAACCCCTGCCCACCCACAAGTGGAGCCGCTCTACCGCTGAGCTACGCAGGCTTGGGGCCGCCGGTGCGACGGCCGGGTGACGGCGGGTCAGCGTCCGGCGATCTCGCGCAGCCGCTTCAAGGCGGTGGGCACGTCGACGTACCAGAACGTCTCGCTGGGCCTCAGGCTGAGAGCCTTGGCGGCAACGTCACAGATCAGGCGGCGCTCCTCGCCTCGCTCCGCGTAGACACTGGCGAGCGTCTCGTACTCGTCGCCGTCATCGTCCGTGCCGGTGACCTCTGCCTGCTCCCTCGTCGGGCAGGGACACGAGCGTCCAGCCGGTGAGGTGCGCCGTCCATCCGGCCGCGCACAGCAGGGAACCGCACGCCGGAGCCTCCTCGGGGGGCAGTCGCAGGGCCTCGGCAAGAAATGCCCAGTGGTCCATGTGGAAGACGTCGGGCTGCGCCTCGATGGCATCCAGGACGGCAGACGCCACGGCGGCGGGCGTCTCGGGCTTCGGGGTGACCTCGGTGTCGGTCATCACAACTCCAGTCATGGGGAACGGTGTTGGAGTAGTGCTGGCGGGACTCGAACCCGCGACCTCAGGACTTATAAGATCCGCGCTCTACCAACTGAGCTACAGCACCTCGGTGTTCGGTTATCGGGGCCGCGCCCCTCGGCCTGGTCGGGCGGGGCGCGGCCCTGCTCTGGGGGCCGGGCTGGGGGAGCCGTCTCGGCTGCCAGGTCTGTCGGGGAAGTGCCTGCGGAGGCAGGGCGGGAACCGGTGGGCGTCAACCGCTCTCGACATCCAATAATAGTGTCTTTATGTTGAGGGGGAACCCACCCCTGACCTGCGCTTCTTACTCCTGTGACGCCTGGGCGAACGCGGCCAGCATGGCAATCACGGAGCTGGGGCGCCCGGACGCTTCGGCCTGCACCCCCTCACCGGAGGGGCCGACCAGCACGGTGACGCTGTCGACCTGGACAGGGCCGCGCTCGCCGGGCGGCCTGGTGTCGTGCTGCCAGATGATCCGGGTGCGCCGGTACTGCTCGTCGATCCGGGCCCCGGGGAGTGCGCCGGCCACGGCTTCGGCGACGGCGCGGCGGCTGCTCTCCTCCGCTTCCTGCCGTGCGGCGATTTCGGCGGCCTGCTGCGCGGCCTCGGCGTGCAGGGGATACAGCCGCCGGGTGATCTCACGGGCCACGTGGCGGGCGCTGCGGGCTGTGACCCCGATCGACGGCGCGATCATCTTGGTCTCGTCCGGCAGTGCGGCGTGGATCTTCAAGCGGTCAGGGTGGCGGTCGTCGGGCTGGCACAGGCGCAGGGCGCGGCCGTCTCCGTCGACGATGAGCCGCCCCAAACCGCCCTCGTAGTCGGTGAGTTCGGCCGTGCGGCAGTGCGTACCCAGCTCCCGCGCCACTTCGTCGGCGAACGCGTTGAACTGCTCCTGTGTAATCAACTCGCATGTCATGGCGCTCTGTTCACTCCTTCGGATGGCTGGGGGGTGTGCTCGGGGCGGGGTTCCGCGCGCCCTGGTCGCGGATCTCGGCATCGCGGCGGGCGTCCTCGGCGGTGTATCCGGTGTCGCACCATGCGTGGCACAGCTGGCCTGGGGGTGCGCCGCACGTCTCGCACCGGTCGTCGAAGTCCTCCGGGCGCCATGGGCGCAGCTGGCCGCTCACGCGGGGCTCTCCCGGATGTGGTCGCCCAGAGCACGGGCGGACATGACGGGGCTCTGGTGGGGCGGGGCGGCGCGGACGGCCCGCCACAGATTCGACGGCTGCCACGGGTCGAAGTCGATTCCGGCGACGGGCCGGATGGACCACTGGCGGCCGCGGGGGCCGGTGACGGTGTACGTCAGACGCCGTGGGGTGGCCCGGCGTCCGTTGTCCTCCCAGGAAAGGCCGGCGGCCGTGAGCGCGCTGCCCAGCTCGTTGCGGCGCGACCGGGTGATGTGCTCGAACTCGGCCGGGATCAGGTGGAAGTCGGCCATGTCGTGGCCCCGCCACTCCTCCTCGTGGCCGTCCTCGCGGGTGACGACATACACGCAGGCCTGCTGCTGGAGGGGGTGGCCTCCCCACGTCCATACGCGCTGGGAGCTGGTGACCTCCCACACGCCCTCAGGGCTGCGCAGCTGCTCACCCACCCGGAGCGGACGGGGCGGCTGGGTGTGGAAGCTGCGGGGGCCGGGCGTCAGACCGTTGTCCTTGAGATCGGCGCACTGCGAGCACATCCATGCGGTCTCGCCGTGAAGCCGGTGGATGGCCCAGCAGTCGGTGTAGCAGGTCGAGCACACGAACCGGCAGTCCGCAGAGGCGAGGACCGTTGCCATGTACGTCAAGCGGGGCAAGCGGCTGATGACCATGCCGAAGTGGCGTCCGACGGACACGGTTTCTCCTTCCAGGGGGGGGTGAGCGACGCGAGCGGCCTGCCGGACGGGTCAGGGTGCGGCGGTCCACAGAGGGAGGCCGGTGGTGGTGCGGGCGCTGATGCCGGGGCGCTCGGGCACCTCGCGGTAGTCGGACACCTTCACGTAGCCGCCCCGTTCGGTGTCGAGGCGGACCGGGGCGCCCTCCCATTCCCACTGCTCGATGAGTTCCGCGGGGAGGTTCTCGACGTTGTCGGCCTCGACCTGTACGGCCCACGCGGTCAGCTCCTCGCCGTACTCCCGCCGCCACTCCCGCAGAACGGTGAAGAGGTGGGCGAAGTCGTCGACCAGGGCCAGGGCGCGCGCCTGGTCGGGGGCGGGGTCCTCGGCGTAGGTCGGCGCATCGGGGCGGGTGCGCTCACCGAGGCTCATCAGCCAACGCATGATCGGGGCTCCTGTCTTCGGTGTCGGGTGGTCACGCGGCGGTACGGGCGGGTGCGTTGCCCATGTAGGCGGTGTCGATCTCGTCGGGCCACTCGCAGTCGACGCACGGGAGGCGCTCGCACCACCGCCAGTCGTGGCCGTGGGGGCAGCGGGGCGCCCGGTAGGTGACGTGCACGACGGCCGAGTACGTGAAGTGCGCGTGGTCGACCGGGTCGGCGTACTGGTGGTGGACGGAGTTGGAGTCGTCGAGGTGCTCGGTGACGGTGGAGACGGTGACCTCGTGGCGTGTGTTGTCGAGGGCGGTGGTGATGTAGCGGTCGCCGGTTTCGAGGGTGCGGGCGTACTGCCGGCCGGTACTCAGGGCCATCTCGGGAGCCTTCGTGGTCAAGCGCCCCCGGGATCACGGGCTGAGCGTGTGGGTGAGGGGCGGTGGGTCAGGGGCGGCCGGACGGCTCGGGCTTGCGGTAGCGGTAGAGGAACCGCGCGGCCCACGTGCGGCTGGTGAAGCCGGGGATGCCGCCGCCGCTGCCGGGGCGGTTGCCGGGAAACTCGGCCACCCACGCGCAGACGCCGTTCGGGTCGTGCCAGACGACCCCGTAACAGGTGCTGCGATCTTGACGGTCAAGAACCCGGCGGCCGAACGAGCCGGTGTTGGCGGCGAACGTGAACTGCTCGGTCACGGCGGCTCCTTCAGTCCGGGGCGGGTGCGAGAGGGGGCGGGGCAGGACCAGTGACGCCCCCTCTCGCACTTCCAATAATAGTGTTTCCAGGGTGGGTGTGAACCCGCCCCTGACCTGCGTTTTTCCTCCGTCTGTCAGGGGGTGCCGACCAGGGCCGGGCGGCGGCCGCGCGGGCGCCTGCGCTGCTGGGCACGCAGGGAGTCGGCTTCCTCCTGGGCGCGGCGGGCGCGCTCGTGCTCCTCGGCGGCCGCGCTGACGCAGTAGGGGGCCCACCACTGCAACCCCCTGATCTTCTGGGTCAGTGAGTCGGGGCGGTCGGCCAGCATCAGCAGCAGGACCGGGTCCGGGGAGAAAGAGAGCCACCGTGCGGCGGTCCGCCATGCGGCCTCGGCGGCCTTCCGCTCCGGGAGCGCGGTACGGGCCTCGCGCTCCAGGCGGACGGCTTCGGCCTGGTGGTAGGAGGCGGACCAGGTGAGGAAGCGCAGCAGGCCGGGGGTGTCACGCTGCCGTGAGGCCTCCAGGATCGCGGGCAGGTCGGCGCGCTGCGCGACGTGCTCGGCGCAGTCGCGCAGGACGGCGGTGAGTACCGCTTCCGTCTTCTCCGACGGCGGGTGATCAGCGGCGGACGACAGCGGATATACCGAGACCCCGGGGCGGCCGGTGCTGTCGCGGTAGAGGGTCAGGCTGCCGTGGTAGCCGGTGCGGCCGCGGGCGAGCCGCGGGAGGTCCTCGTCGGGGGCGGTGGTCTTGAAGGCGTTCACGGGGCCGAGACAGGCGCGGACGGCGGTGAACTGGTCCCAGCGGTGAGGGTCGGTGGTGCCGGTGACGTGCACGCTGCCGCGCAACGCCCCGCCCAGCTCGAACACAACGGCGTCGGCGTCGCGGGGGCCGGCGGTGGCGCGCACGGGGCCGGCGGGCGTGTCGATGGTCAGGATCGGACTGGTCATGGGCTGCGACTCCTCGGGACTCGACCGGGTGGACTGAGGGGGCGTGCCGCCCCGCACTCGCCGAAGGGGAGGGTGCGGGCGCGGGGCGGCAGTCGGCCAGTGGCGCGCTGGCCGGGGCGGCCGTCCACGCCCCCGTACCGGGGGAGGGGCGTGGACGGCGTCTGCGGGGGTTACTCCTTCGGCGGCTTGTGTCGGCGGAGGTTGCCCCGGTCGGTCAGGCTGGGGCGGCGGCCACAGGGACAGTCCGCGTAGCGGCGGCCGTGCATCTTGAAGAACTTCCCGCCGAGTGCATGGCCGTTGACCTGCTCGATCGTGCCGGAAACCGGCTTGGTGTTGGTGCAGTAGCCGTCCGGCGTGACGGCGGGCTTGTCGCTCATGAGCGCTCCTCGGCGGTCCCGTGGGGGCGGTGCAGGACGGGGGCGTGACAGACCACGTGCGGCGCGGCGTCGTCTGCGGGGAGGGACGTGGCGGCCTTGTGGAGTTCGGCCGTGTCCATGGGGTGCAGCCATCCGGCCCGTACCTCCCACCCGCACGTGCGTATGCCTGCGTCGGCGGTCGTGGCGACCAGGACGGCGTCACGCACGGTGCTGTTCTCCAGCGCGAACGTCAGCAGTACGAAGAACTGCACTTACTCCTCGGCGGAGTGATCCACGCGACACGATCCCGGCTCGACGGTCACGTACAGGTCGGCGCTCACCTCCGTGCCGTCCGTGCGCTCGGCGTTGATGTGCAGCTCGTGGCTCCCCTCACCGATGGCCGGGAACAACGCGGTCAGCGCGTGCAGGGCGCGGCCCATGGCGGACGCCGTGGCGGCGTTGTCGGGCCGTGGGAGCTCCGGTTCAGGCATGCGGGGCCTCCTCGTCGGAGTCGGGGAGCTGGATGAGATCGGGGGCGGGGTAGACCTCGCGCTTTACGGCGGCGACGTCGGGGCACGGAATGACGGCGGCCTGGAGGTCGTCCGTGTCCACGGGGTGGAGCCACCCGTCACGCACGGACCAGCCGCACGCGCGGGGGTTGGGCTCGGCGGCCGTGGTGGCGATCAGGACGGCGCTGCGCATCGTGCTGCCCGCCAGCGCGAACACCAGCAGCATGCGCAGGGCGCAGAACTCGTCTTCGTCCAGGACGGCCAGGCGCAGCGGCTCCATGCCGATCGAGAGATCGGTTCGGCCCGTGACGAACGCGTTGTCGGTCCGCTCGGCCACGAGGTTCAGCGTGTGCTCACCGTCTCCGAGTGCCTGGAACACGGCGGAAAGGGCGGTCAGGGTGCGGCTCATGGCGGCCGCGATGGCGTCGTCTCCGGGGTGGGTGATCTCCGGGCGTGCAGACATGAGGACTCCTCACGGGGCGGGGCGGTGGGCGGTGGGCGACGGAGGCCGGCCGTACTGCGCCCCTGGGCACAACGGGCTTCTTATGGGCGCGCGGGCGGCTCCGCCGACGCGTCGCGCTGCCGCTACGCGGCAGGGGCCGGCGGGCGCGCTCCGCGCTCCCTGCGGGGCTGGGTCGCGCGCTCCGCGCTCTGGGACGGTCGGGCCCGTGCGGGCCGGGCTGGGGGAGTTGCCCGGCCCGCACGGGGGTCTGTCAGCCGTGCGCGGCGGCGGCCGTGAGGGCGGGAACCGCGAGCGCTTCCAGGGCGGCGGCCTGGTCGGCGTCGGTGAGGGTCTGCGCGGTCGACGTGACAGCCTGCATCACGCCCCCGGCCGTCATCTGCCCACCCCGGATGAAGTGGGAAAGGATCCGGTCCTTCGTCTCCGTGCCGATGCTGAGCGACTTGGTGACGTGCTCGATGGTCTTCGTCGGCTCGTCCAGCGTCTTCCCGGCGGCGGCCTCCATCTCGTACACCTTGGCCTCGACGTACTCCCGTGACAGGAACGTGCGCACGGCGTCGGTGGTCTTGGAGGTGATCAACTCCAGTGTCTTGCGCTGGGTCTGGCCAGACCAGGACACAACGCCCTCGTCCTGCTTGCCTCCGAGGTGTACGGCGCGCATGACGTCCTTGGTCATGGTCAGACCGTTGCGGCAGACCTGGATGACCGCGCGGGGGGTGATGGTGTACGCCCCTGCTCCCACCTCGCTGTTGGTGATGACGAACCCGGCCGAGATCATCGGGAGTTCGTCACCGCTGCGGCCGTCGAACGGGGAGCGGTAGCCGCGTAGCAGGTTGCGGGCCTGGATCGCGACAGCTTCGGACTCGACGCGCACGTACATGCGCCGGTCGGTGAGGTCGCACCCCGTGACGCGGGTGGGGTGCCCGGACTTCTCCACCCCGTCCAGGGCGGCCAGCAGCATGTCAAGGTTGTCCATCAGCTTGTAGCTGTCGGACAGCAGCGCGCGGGCCACACCCTCGCCGGGCATGCCGGGGCCGTTCTCCCCCCGGAACGCGCGGAGCATGAAACGGCGCTCCGGACCCTCACGAAGCCACGCGTTCACGTTCTCGTCCAGCAGCGGGACGTTTTCCGCGCGCATCCGGCGCAGGTAGGCCAGCGGAATGCGCAGCTTGTCAGAGATCCCCTCATCGGCAACGGCGGTCGGCCGGTAGATGCCGTCAACGGCCGTCACGCCGCGCGCGCTGAGTTGGGCCTCGACGCCTTCGACGTGCACGTTTCCCTCACGCATCCGCAGCGCGGACGCGGGAGCGATGACGTCCAGCTTCCGGTGCTGCCCGTCCTCCAGGATGCGGACCAGGTCGGACAGGTCGGCGTTACGGGCACCGGTGGGGGCTACGTTCGTAGCGCGCTCGGCGAACTGCTGAGTCATGCGGTGTTCCCCTTCGCTGTTGGTCTCTGCGGGTCGGGGGGCGGAGCCACCACCCTCCGAACAACTTCAATAATAGTGTGTTTCAGGAGTGAGTGAACCCACCCCTGACCTGCACACTTAGGCCAACGCGCGGTAGTCAGGGAGGGGCGTAAGGCTCTCCCGACGTACGTTCGTGACCATCGGCACCGGCGCGACACCGCGTATCTCGCACAGGTCGTAGCGCAACTCGGGGCCTCCGCCGAACGGGTCGGCGTGCGCGTGGATCGCGTATACCCAGTAAAAGCCGTGATGGTGCGTCAGGCTGCCGTGATAGTCGACCTTCTGCCACAACACTGGTCCGGCGTGCTGGGGGTCCAGACTCTGCGCGACCTGGAGCACGAGCCGATCCGCCACCCGACCGGACAGCAGCATCACGAACGCGCCCGCGACCGTCGCGCGGTCGACCGGCACGTCCGCCATGGCTGGGCCGGTGTGGCCGGTGCGCACGCCCATGGCCCAACCCAGTTCGAAGAACGGCCGGACCATGTCCAGCAGCTCGCGAGACACCCTCAGGGCGTCCGGGTCCCTCTCACTGCGCGCCATTTCCCGCAGTGCGTAACGGGCCTGCTCCTTCTCGGCGTCCGTGAGCGGGGCTCCGGCTTCCTGAGCCTGCTCTGCAATCCGCGTGTTTTCCATGGTCCCTTCCCTTTCGTTGATGCCGGGTGGAAGGGGGCGCCCCGGTTGGGGCGCCCCCGTGCGGATTACTTTAGGAACCCGGTCGACCGGAGGAACTCGGCCGTGATGAGCGCGATTCCCTGGGGCTTGTAGATCTGCGGGAATCGCCTCAACTCAACCTCCATGCGCCCCGATTTGTCCGGGTCGATGAATTCCTGCACCAGACGGTAAGGCTCCTCACCCGTCGGCATTTCCAGCACGACCGGACCGGCGGCCTTGGTCTCGAACCGAATTCCGGTGTAATTCCGGTCGGCGTTGTGCACGATCTTCACCCCTGCCCGCGCGCACAGCAGCGGCAGGAAGTTCGCGATCGTGCGGGCCTGAACTGCAAGCTCGGTCATGGGCGCGTCTGCGCCGCGCACTCCGCGCACGATCCCGTCAGTGATCGTAAGTTCCACGTTCTTCCCCTTCAGTGGTCCCTTGCGGTACCTGGGGGTGGCCTCCCCCAGGACTTCAAATAATAGTGTGTCTTGGGTCCGGATGGAACCCCCCCCGTTGCGCTACGGGTTGCGCTGGATGTTGCGCCATGGTGTTGCGGTAGAGGTTGCGCTAGACGTTGCGCGGCCTCCTGGGGCGTCTCCGCGTCACCCCTGCTCACCCCAACAATCCAGCCTGGTAGCCCTGCTGACATCCCCTCTGCGGCCGCTGCTCCCTGCCCAAGTAGAAGAGAGAAGGGGTGGGGGGGCTGGGTGTGGTCGGGTGCGGCGGCGTCGGGGATCGGGGCGGGGTTGTTCCTGTGTTGCGCGTCGGCCGGGGGCCGTCGCGCGGGGTGGGGTGGTGGAGCCGGTCAAGTGCTCACCGGTCCTGGGCACTTGGTGGGCTGGATGGGCCGTGGTCCCTCTCTCCTGTCCTGTCTCGTCTCCTCCGGCCTCCTGCCGGAGGCAGGTTCTCTCACTCCCTCCCGTCTGCAACGGGGTCCCGGAGGGGCACTGTTGCCCTTTTCTGGTATTCCGTGATTTACTTTTCCTCACGGAATACTAATCAAATACCGCCCGGTTTAAGGGAATCGGAGATTCCCTTAAACCCGCCCCAAGGAAAGGACACATGACGCACCCTCAACCCAAACCCGAACTCAAACCCGAACTCCCCACTTATGCAATAAAAATCAGCACCCAATTTTGTGCCGGAGGCACAAACCCTCTCCCCGCTTTTCGTGCCGGAGGCACGCAGGGTTATGGAATGGCCGGAGGCCAATTCCATAACCCACCGCCGGAGGCGGGCAATTCGCGCGGGGACGCGCGAAACGAGCCTGCGAGTATTCGGCTGCCGGAGGGATGGCGATCGTGTCGGTGTTCACCGCGCTGACGCTATCGATCTCGGCCGTTGCCTCGGTGGGCA